>JALHOX010000251.1 GCA_022842805.1 Phycisphaerae bacterium
CAGCCAGCCGGCCGAATCGCCCGCCGCCCAGCCCGCCCCCTTGCCCGGCGGTCATCCGCCCATCGGCGAGAGCGCCAGCCCCCACGGCGGCGCCGCCGCCCCGACAGGCGCACCGACGATCGCACCACCGGCGGCGGGCGGAAAGACGCTCAAATTTGACGCGCCGGCGGATTGGAAATCGCAGAAACCCTCGCGCCCGACGCGGCTGGCCGAATATGACCTGTCCGGCGACGCGCCCGCCGGCACGACCACGGTCGTCCTGACGGCCTTTCCGCCGCGCGGAGCGATGGCCGAGCTCGAACCGAACTTGAACCGCTGGATGGCCTCGTTCATGACGCCCGACGGCGAGAAGCTGAGCCGCGACGCGGTCGAGATCACGGAGAAGTCGGTCAACGACCTGAAGGTCAGCGTCGTGAAGATGAGCGGCCGCTACCTGGCCCCGGCGAGCATGGGCGGCACGGGCAAGATGACCGACGACGTGCAGCGCATGGTGATGATGATGGTCCCGACGCCCGACAGCGTCTTCTTCCTGCGCTTGCAGGGGCCGGAGGCGGCGGTGAAGGCGGCGGAGGAGAAGCTGGACGCGGTCATCGGGTCGTTTAAGGTTGAATGATCATGCGCGGCGTGCGATGGCCGATCGTGCTTTTTCTGGCAACCGCCGTTGCGGAGCGAACGACGGCGGTCGAGCCCGTCGCGACGCGCTCGGAGACGCTCGACTGCGGGCTGCGGGTGGTGGCAGTGCAGTTACCGCACCATGAGTTCGCGACAGTACAACTCTGGTTTCACGCGGGCGCGGCCGATGATCCTGCTGATGCGCCGGGATTGACCTGCACCGCATTTCGGAGATTGGCGGACGCGTCTATTTATTACGGGCAGGGGGGCTTTTCGGTCCGAAGTCTCTATTCGACTCAGGATGTTTGTGGAGCAACTTGGTTCTGTCGTCCAAACGAATTGCGAAGCATTCTTGGCGCACTTAGACAGGTTCTCGAAGCCGATCCTGATCGTCCCTTCGCGATGCAGTCGATCAGCCGCCCACCCCCGCTTCGAACGCTAAACTCGGAAGAATTCGAATGGACGGTGGGGCAATTTGAACGACAACACGAACCAATGCGCGAAAGGTTGTGGCGATCTGCCTTTGGTTGCGCTTTTGACTACTCCCAGCCGTATGAACAGGACAAAGAAGAAATCCACGCTAAGCGTTTGAGCCAGCAGGTTAGCGCCGAGTTTATTCCGGCCAATGCGACGCTCATCATCACCGTCCCGGGTGCCCTCGAATCGGCGCTGAAGGCGGCGGACGCGATGATGCGTAAGCTGCCGGCCGCGCCGCCCACCCGAAAGCCATGGCGGGGTCGCCCGGCGTTCCGCGGCGGCTTCGGCCCGGTGGCTCAGGGCGAAAACGACGGCATCGCGCTGGCCTGGCCCACGCCGCGATTCGCCAACGTGGAACTCGCCGTGTTCGACGTGCTTGGGCACTACCTCGTCAATCCCGTTGATGGAGCAATCGGCATCGTGCCGGTATGTCCTCCGGCAAAGCGATACTTTTCAGCGGAAGTCGGTCTGTTCGTGCTTCAGTTGCCGCCTGCCATTCCGCGGTCTCCGCTGTCGGCTCCTGCACTCTCCTTCGCCGACTCGCTCCGTGCTGCCGCGCCGGTGTTTCAAGCTTTGGCCACACTGGCGTCGACCGCGCCCGACCCGATTCGATTACACCGCGCCCGCGCGATGGCTTTGGCCCATTTGCGCACGAATCGTGAGTTCTGGATGGACGAAGCGACGGAGTATGGGCTTGCTCACATCCTTGGCGGCGATGTTCACCTGGCGGAGTTCGAAGCACCCAACATCGCCGAGGTCACGGCTGCCGATCTGCAATCTCTCGCGCGGGCGTTGCTGCGGACGACGCCGTTGATGCATCCCTTGGTCGGCGCGAGCGAGGCGCGTGCGGCGAGCGCGATGCGGCGAACCAAGAATTGCCTGAGCATGTACGACTTCAAGTGCTATGTACCTTGCGAGACGCATGCCGATTCCGCGGATTGCAGCGCTGCGTGCGGTTTCAGCCTAAGCGGAGACGCCCAAATATGGCGGATGTTCGTCGCGCAATCGCCGATCGACGAAGCCAGAATTCGAATTGAATTCGGAGCGCCGTTCGACCCGGCGGATCTCGCTAAGCTCCTCGATTATTCGTCCTACCACGGACAGCTCCTCTTCCCGCACTTCCCGCAAGCGTTCATGGCACACCCCAAGGCCGTCGGCCTGTGGACAATTCGCGGCACGCCGGAGCGGCTCCCGGCGATGGTGGAGCAGATCCTGAAACTTCCGCCGAGCGCGGCGCCATCATCGGTTCCGCCCACGCTTCGAATCGAATCGCCGATGCCCCCCGAGGAACTCGTTGCATCGCTCCGCGCCGTCAACATCAACGTCACCGCCGCCGACCGTTGACCGGCCGGCGGCGGCGATGATCGCGCTGTACGAGCGCGATTGAAGTGAATTGCATTTCGCTGCTTGCGTTCGCGGAGCGGCGCTACTTCGTCTCCGCCTGCTTCATCATGCCTTCCGCCATCTTCATCAGTTCCTGCACGCTCGCCCGCTGCACGCCGCCGTCGATCATTTCCTGTCGCACGCTCACGGCCCGCGCCGCCGGCAGGTCGGTGAAGCGAATCAAGATTTCGCCGTTGGTCGGGCCGAAGCCGATGACGCGGAGCGACTCGACGCCTTCGCCCTGTCGATAGGCGATCTCGACCGCCGCGTTTTTCATCATCTCGTCTTCTTTGTCGATGTCGCGAGCGGTCAGCACATAGGTCCCGTCGTCGCGCTGCGAGACCGACACATGGCCCGCCTCAGCCTGAATCATCTCCGCGATCTCGTCGAGCTGCTCCGGCGTCGCTTCGCCGCTCAGCAGATCGAGCAGCATCTTCTGCATCGCTTCCTGCTGGGCGTCGTCCTCGGCGGTCGGCGGATCAGCGGCGGCGTTCACCTCGGCCTCGATCCTGGAGCGGTCCATCTCAATGCGAATCTCGCGCTGAATCTCGGCCTGCACACCCGCAAGCTCGGCCTTCGCATTCGCGATCTCGGCCGCGGCCTGAGCGCCGTCCGCGCCTACGCGCGCGGAGACCTGCAATTGGGCGGATGCGCTGTTGGCAGCTGCAGGCGCCGCCGCTTCGTCGTCATCGCCAAAGTCAAAGGACATCTCCCGCAGCGCCTCAGTGATGTCGCCCTCAATCGGAATCTGATCGAGCATGATCCCGCGCGAGAACATCTGCAGGATCAGCCGCACTTCCGGATGCTCGTTCATGATCTCGTCGGGGAACGACTCGGCCCGCAGATAAACCCACGGCGTATCGATCGCGGTTATTCCGCCGCGCACCGCCAGATTGAGCCCGACCACGTCGGCCTCAGCGCCCGGGCCCGCCACGACGCTCAGGTCGAAATATGCCGCGTCAAACTTCGGTTCCGGAATCTCGGCCAGGTCGCCTTCGCGAGCCGTGCGGATGATCTCGGAGATCGAGATCGGCTCGCAAAATCCGATTTCCATCTCGCCATTCACGCGAATGCCGTCGGCGTCGATGTTCTTGATCGTGATCTGCACCGCGCGCCAGGTGCCCGTGCGAAACTCGCGCAGGATGGTGGCGGCATGCACAGTCTGCGGACCGCCGTTGCCGATCAGAAACGCGCCGATTGCGACGCTCGCGGCGGCGGTGCCCATGGTGAACAGACGGAATCGTGCCATTCGTCGATCTCCTTTGGTTTGCATCGAGCCGCCGCGCGACTCGCTGCGCAGGGCCGGGTGGTGTTTCAGGTTGTTCGAAGCTTCGGCTTCGTGGCCGCGCTGCGAGGCGTGCTCGCCACTGCGCCAGGACTCGCGCTGCGCCGCGCCGGGGCGCGCCGGAAGCGCCAGCTTGGCCGCGAGCTCGCGTAAGTTGCGATCAAGGATCGCGTCTTCGTTGTGGTCGTGATCATTCATGTCTCGTACCTCGTCATCCGATCGCGGAGCAGAGCTCGCGCTCGATAGAGCCTGCCCTCGACCGCGCGCTCCGAGATGCCCATGGCCTCCGCAATCGCGGCGTGCGATGCGCCCTCGAAGTAGTGTCGTATCAGCAATTCCTGCTCCGACGTCGGCAGCGACGTGATCGCCAGTTTCAATCGCTCATGCAGTTCGATCCGCTCCAGCTCGTCCGCCGGCAGCGAGGTCGAGATGAAGCGCTGCGCCAGCCGAGTCGCCTCGTCTCCATTCGCCGCGGCGTTCAACTCCGTCGTCGCTCGCGTGCGTTGCTTGCGCCAGTACGTCGCGAGCAGGTTTCGCGCCGCGCGCCGGAGCCAGAACTCGAGCTCCGCCGCCGGAACGTGCGTCGCGCCGCGGGCCGCCTGCATCCAGAGCTGCTGCATCAGGTCGTCGGCGGACGAAGCATCCGCCCCGAGCCGCACCGCGAAGTAGCGATGCAGCGCGTCGCCGCTGCGCGCGAACTCGCGCCGCAGATCGGCCCAGCCGTCGGTCGGCGGATCGATCACGATCGGTACGCTCGCCGCCGCAATGCTCATCCCAGGTGGCTCATGGCGTTGGTCTTCACTCTTCCAGCAAGGGGAGCCGCGCTTTTCGCAGGCTCGGTTTCCATTAGAAACGCGCCACCCCGCCCCGCCCCACGTCAAATCATCCCCCGACTTGTCGAAATCCGTCGGGGCCACCCCCCGACCCCGGCCCGCTACGGCACGAGCGTCACGTTATCGATCAATCGCGTCCGCTCGAACCAGACCGCCACCGCTACCAGCGCCCGCCGCTCGATCCGCCCCGCGACCGGCTGCAGCGTCTCCGCGTCGACGATCGAGGCATAGTCGATCTTGGTCGGACGCCCTTCGGCGAGGATTCGCGCAATCTCGGCCGCGAGCGTCGCGACCTCGCGCTCGCCGGCGGCAAAGCGCGCCTCTGCGGCGTGCAGCGCGCGCGACAGCGTCAGAGCCCGCTGCCGTGCCTCGGGCGTGAGATATCGATTGCGGCTCGACATCGCCAACCCATCCGCCTCCCGTACCGTCGGACAGCCCACGATCTCGATCGGGAAATCGAGATCTCGCGCAAATCGCCGAATGACGGCCAATTGTTGAGCATCCTTTTCGCCGAAATAGGCGCGGTCGGGCTGGGCCAGGCTGAAGAGCTTGCTGACGATCGTCGCCACGCCGTCGAAGTGCCCCGGCCGCGCCGGACCGCACAAATGGTCCGTCAATCCGCGCACCGACACCACCGTCGCACTGCCCGGCGGATACATATCCGCAACCTCGGGCAAAAAAACCGCATCGGCCCCGGCGGCGTCGCACCGCGCCAGATCGCCCGCCTCGTCGCGTGGATAGCGGCTGAAATCCTCGTTCGGGCCAAACTGGGTCGGGTTCACGAAGATCGTCACGATGCACCAGCAGCGGTCGCGCTTGGCGGCCTGGACGAGCGACACATGCCCCGCATGGAGTGCCCCCATCGTCGGTACCAGGCCGATCGATTCCCCGCGAAGCCGCGCTTCTCGCACAGCCTCGCGCAACTCTCGCGGCGTTCGCAGAATCTTCATGAGCAAAGTGTAGAGTAGGATTTTGGAAAGATGGATCTGCGTCCGTGCCACGGCTCCGGCGCCACACAACATCCCCGCGGTTCGCCGCGAGTCGCGCAGGCCCGAGCAAGCGAAACAACGAACGTCGAATCCATCGTGGAGGTTTGTGTGTCCTCTCGTCGCCCGCTCCTGTCGCTCGCAATTCTGCTCGCCGCCACGATCACGACCGCCGCTCGCGCTGCCGATCCGCCCTGGATCGCGATCAGCAAGCACGGCATGGTCGCCGCCGATTCGCCGGAGGCCTCGCAGGCGGGTGCCGAAATTCTCGCCGCCGGCGGCAACGCCTTCGACGCCGCCATCGCCACCTCGATGGCTCTTACCGTCGCCCGCCCGCAAAGCACCGGCATCGGCGGCGGCGGATTTCTGATCGCCTACGACGCAGCGAAACGCGCCTTCATCGCACTCGATTTTCGCGAGAGCGCGCCGGGCGAGTCCTCCACGCGGCGATACGAAGAGCTGGTCAAAAAATCGCCCGACGGCCCGAGCCCGAGCCGCTATGGCGGCAGCGCCGCGGGGACACCCGGCCTTGCCGCCGGCTGGCGCGAGATTCACCAGCGCTGGGGCACGCGGCGCTGGAGCGAGCTGGCCGCGCCGGCGCAGCGGCTCGCCGAGCAAGGCATCATCGTCGACGGCACACACCTCAAGACCTGCCAGGCCGCCGTCGCCACGCTTGGCGAACACGCCGGCTTTGCCGAGCGCTTCGCTGAAATTCGCCGCCAGACGATCGAACCCGGCGCGGCGGCGACGGTCGGCGCGCGTTTGCCGCGCCCCGAGATCGCCAAGACCCTTGCCGCTATCGCCGCCGACGGCCCCGACGCGTTCTATCAGGGCGAGATGGCCGACGCGATCTGCCGCGCGGTGAAGGCCGACGGTGGCTGGCTCACGCCCGAAGATCTGAAGAGCTATCGCGTGCTGGAACGCACGCCGCTCCGGATGGCCTATCGCGACGGCGAGATCGTGACGCTGCCGCTGCCGTCGGGCGGCGTTTGCCTTGCTGAATCGCTGGGCATTCTGCAGCGCCTGTCGCTGTTCGAGGGTGTCTCGGCCGACACGCCCGCCGGCGCACACCTGCTGGTCGAAGCGATGAAGCACGCCTTCGCCGACCGCGCGCGCTGGATGGGCGATCCGATCAATCGCGGCGTGGTCGGGGCCGACGTGCTGCTCAACCCCGATCGCCTGCAGAGCATCGCCAACTCCATCAGCTTCGACCCCCCTGCCGATGCGTCAACCTACGGCCTCGCCGCCCCGCCGGAGGATCGCGGCACGTCGCACTT
>JALHOX010000252.1 GCA_022842805.1 Phycisphaerae bacterium
CACGTGCTCTCGATGAACCACAAGGTCAACGTCCTCGTGCTCGACACCGAGGTCTATTCCAACACCGGCGGCCAGGCATCCAAGGCCACCCCGCTCGGCGCCGCGGCCAAGTTCGCCGCCGCCGGCAAGGGCATCGCCAAGAAAGACCTCGGCCTGATGGCGATGAGCTATGGACACGTCTATGTCGCCAGCATCGCGTTCGGCGCGAAGGACACGCACACCGTGCAGACGCTGCTCGAAGCCGACGCCTATCCCGGCCCGGCCCTGATCATCGCCTACAGCCACTGCATCGCGCATGGCTACGACCTGATGTTCGGCTGTGATCAGCAAAAGCTCGCGGTCGAGAGCGGCATCTGGCCGCTGTACCGCTACGACCCGCGCCGCCGCGATCAGGGACAGCCGCCGCTGATCATGGACGGTGCCCGCGGCAAGGCCCGCCCCGCCGACTACATGCGAAACGAAACGCGCTTCCGCATGGTCGAGAAGAGCGACCCCGAGCGCTTCCACCAACTCGCCGTTCTGGCCGAAGAGGCTTCGATCCGGCGCGTCGCGCTCTACGACCATCTGGCGAAACTGACACTCCCCGGCAACGGCAGCGAACCGGTCGCCGCCGCCGCCCCGGCGACCGCCGCCGCGGACCCGACGAACTGACCCGACACCGCATCGGAGAACGAATCATGAATCTGGAAACCAAATATCTCGGGTTCACACTGCCGAATCCGTTCATCGTCGGAGCCGGGCCGATCGCTGATCAGGTCGATCATGCTCGCCGCTTCGAGGATGCCGGCGCATCGATGATCATCATGCGCTCGCTATTCGAAGAGCAACTGACCGCGGAGGAGCTTGCCCACACCCGCTCCATGGACGCTCACGCCAATTCCTTCGCCGAGGCCCTCACCTACTTCCCCGACCCTGCCGACTTCGTCCTCGGCCCACATGAGTACCTCGACAAGCTCAACGAACTCAAGAGCGCGCTCACCATCCCGGTGATCGCGTCGCTCAACGGCGTCACCCGCGGCGGCTGGCTCGACAACGCCCGCCTGTTCGAAGAGGCAGGCGCCGACGCCATCGAGCTGCACATCTACAGCCTGCCCACCGATCCGCAGACGCCCGGCGCGGCGCTCGAGCAGCGCACGCTCGAAATGGTCCAGACCGTGCGTCAGGCGGTGAAGATCCCCATCGCCGTGAAGCTCTCGCCGTTTTACACCTCGGTGCTCAACGTCGCGCAGCAGCTCGTCGGCGCGGGCGCCGCGGGACTGGTGCTCTTCAATCGCTTCTATCACCCCGACATCGACGTCGAGGCGCTTGAGATCGTCTCGCGCATGAGCCTCAGCAACTCTTCCGATCTGCCGCTTCGCCTGCGCGGCCTGGCGCTCCTTTCCGGTCGCGTCCGCGCCTCGCTCGGCGTCACGGGCGGAGTCCACACCACGCTCGACGCCATCAAGGCCATCATGACCGGCGCCGACGGCGTGCAGATGGTCTCGGCCCTTCTACGCCACGGCCCGGCCCATCTGCTGCAACTCCGCCGCGAATTGGCAGCGTGGCTGGAGCAGCACGAATACCAATCGTTAGCGCAGATGAAGGGCAGCATGAGCTTTCTCAAGTGTCCCGATCCCAGCCCCTTCAACCGCGCCAGCTATATCAAGGTGCTGCAAACCTGGAACGTGGATTCGATGAACGTTTAGGGAGATGCAACGCACACGAGTCACCCGACGCGACACGGCGTCTGCATTCCGCAACCGTGTTTGACCGGAGCCCGCGTCGCTCAAAAAAGGAAATCCCATTCGGCGGCCAGCGCGCCGCCGGGTGGGAAACGCGAATTCATGCGCAGCGCGATGAAGTCTGCCCGCCAACGCGACCGGTCGACGCCCGGAGTCGGCATATCGCAGCGCCTCGCCGTCGCGGTCGTTTGATGCCCGAAGCAAGTGGCGACATCCCGACATGCAATCGTGGAAGAACCGGCCGCGGGCTCACGCCGGAGGGCGATATGCGGACCCGGATCTCCCCCAGCGGCGAATCGCGCCCAAAAGTCGAGTTCGTCATTCTTCCCGCCACAATGCCGCGCCCCACTAGCCCAATTCCCGCGGCGGCGCGACAATCCCGGGCATGGCTGCCATCGCTCCGAACATCCCCGACGGAACCGGCCTGATTCGCCATGACCCCTGGCTCGAACCCTACGCCGACGCGCTGCGCCATCGCTATCGGCGCTTTCGCGAGAAGCTGACGGAGATCGAGAAATCCGAGGGCGGCATCGACCGCTTCTCGCTCGGACACCGCTACTTCGGCCTCAACCGCGGCACCCACAACGGGCAGGCGGGAGTCTGGTATCGCGAGTGGGCGCCGGCGGCGAAGTACCTCGCGCTCATCGGCGACTTCAACAAATGGGACCGCGGCGCGAACCCGCTGACGCGCAACGAGTTTGGCGTGTGGGAGCTCTTCCTGCCCGATATGCCCTATCGCGAGCGACTCAAGCATCACAGTCGCATCAAGGTGCATGTCGGCACCGACGCGGGCGCGATCGATCGCCTGCCGGCCTATCTGACGCGGGCCTATCACGAGCGCGAGACCAACACCTACACGGGCGAATACTGGGATCCGCCCCAGCCCTATCAGTGGCGCAATACGCCGCCGATCCTGAAGACCGGCCTGAAGATCTACGAAGCGCACGTGGGCATGGCGACCGAGGCCTATCGCACGGGCACCTACGTCGAGTTCGCGAACCATGTGCTGCCGCGCATCCAGAAAGCGGGTTACAACGCCATCCAGTTGATGGCGATCGCCGAGCATCCCTACTACGGCTCGTTCGGCTACCACGTCAGCAACTTCTTCGCGCCGTCGTCGCGCTTCGGAACGCCGGAGGAACTGAAGTACCTCGTCGACGAAGCCCACGGCCGCGGCATCGTCGTACTGATGGACATCGTCCACAGCCACAGCGTGAAGAACATTTACGAGGGGCTGAACCGCTTCGACGGCAGCGACTTCCAGTATTTCCACGCCGGCGGACGCGGCGAGCACCCGGCGTGGGATTCGCTCTGCTTCGACTACGGCAAGTGGGAGGTGCTGCGGTTTCTGCTGAGCAATTGCCGCTACTGGCTCGAAGACTATCGCTTCGACGGTTATCGCTTCGACGGCGTCACCAGCATGATGTATCTGCATCACGGGCTGGGGGCGGCGTTTGATAACTACGACCGCTATCTGCGGCACGACCTCGACGAAGACGCGATCACCTATCTGCAGCTCGCGAATCACCTGATCCACAAGATTCGCCCCAACGCCATCACCGTCGCGGAAGACGTGAGCGGCATGCCCGGCCTGGCGTCGCCCATCGACGAGGGCGGCATCGGCTTCAACTACCGACTGGCCATGGGATTGCCCGATTACTGGATTAAGCTGCTCCGCGACAAGCGCGACGAAGACTGGCACATGGGCGAAATGTGGGGGGCGCTAATCAATCGCCGCGCCAACGAGGCCCACGTCGGCTACGTCGAGTCGCACGATCAGGCGCTGGTCGGCGACAAGACCACCGCCTTCTGGCTCATGGACGCCGACATGTACACGCACATGTCCAAGGGCGTGCCCAATCTGCGGATTTCGCGCGGCATCGCGCTGCACAAGATGCTGCGGCTGGCGACCTTCGCGGTCGGCGGCGAGGCCTATCTGAACTTCATCGGCAACGAATTCGGCCACCCCGAGTGGGTCGACTTCCCGCGCGAGGGCAACAACTGGAGCTATCACTACGCCCGGCGGCAGTGGTCGCTGATGGACAATCCGCTGCTGCGCTATCGCGATCTGGCGGAGTTCGACCGCGCCATGTTGAAGCTCGACGAGCGCTACGGGATTCTGTCGTCGAGCGAGCAGCGGCTCCTGCACGTCCACGAAGATCGCAAGCTGCTCATCTTTCAGCGCGGGCCGCTCGTCTTCGCCTTTAACTTCCACCCCACCAGCAGCTATTCCGATCTCGCAATCGCCGTGCCGCAGGCGCGCGATTATCAGATCGTGCTGAACACCGATGATCTCTGGTACGGCGGAAACGCGCTCATCGCGCCCGGACAGCGCTATCCGCTGCTGAAGCAGGCGATGGACCCCTATCCGCAACAGATTCGCATCTATCTGCCGGCGCGCTCGGGACAGGTCATTGGCTGAATAGCGAATCGCGAATGTCGGAAAGCGAATTGAAGAGGCTGCCGACGCTCCCATTCGCTATTCGAAATTCGCTATTCGCTATTTCTTTCCCTCCCACGCTCGCAACGCCCTCATCGTCGGCGTCTTCTTCTGCTGGTGCGCCTGCATCCGCCGCAGCACGTCGTTCAGAATGCGCACGGCGGCGACCACGTTCGGGCCTTTATTAAGCATGACGCACTCGGCCCGCACGCCCATGGCCGCGTCGGTCACCTCGGCTCGCGAACGCGAGCCCTTCTTCACCAGCCGCTCGAGCACCTGCGTGGCCCAGATGACGGGCGTATGCGCCGCTTCGCACAGCCAAAGCAGTTCTTCCTGCAACTCGGCCAGCCGCTCGTAGCCCACTTCGATCGCGAGATCGCCGCGGGCGATCATGACGGCGGTCGGGCGCAACGCCATCGACGCCATGATCAAGTCGGGAAGATTCTGGAGCGCCCGTTCGGTCTCGATCTTCAGCACAATGCCGACGCGCTCGCGTGCCCCGCGGCGGTGAAGCTCCTGGTCCAGCCGCTGCACGTCGGCGACGTCGTGCACAAACGAGTAGCCGACAAGATCGGCTTCGTGCGCGACGACATCGAGGTCTTCGACGTCCTTGTCCGTCAGCGGGCCGAGGGGCAGCCGCGTGCCGGGGAAATTGACGCCTTTCTCCGGGCGCAGCCGGCGTCCGTCGGGCGGCGTCTCAATGACGATCGTGTCGGCCCCGCCGGCATCGACGCGCACGATTTCCACACGCAGCTTGCCCTCATCGATGCACACCTTGGAGCCCGGCGCGACCGTGTTCAGCCAGCCGGCGGGAACGATCTGCAGCAGCGGAATGGCGGATGCGCCGCCGCCCACGGGCCACTCTTCGCAGAGGCGCAGCGCATCGCCGCGAACAAGCGGCCGATCATCCGGCGCTTGCAGCAGCGCCGTGCGGACACGCGGGCCGCCGAGATCCATCAGGATTTTGCAGGAGCGCCGCACCTTCGCCGCGGCCCGGCGGACATGAGCGGTCATCGCCCGCCATTGCGCCGCGTCGCCATGAGCACAGTTGATCCGGGCACAATCCATGCCCGCCGCGATCAGCGCGACGGCGAGATCGGGGTTGTCGGCGCAGACCTCCGGCAGCGTGACCATGACGCGCACGCCGCGGTCGCCGTTGCCGTCGCCAAAGACGGCGCGGGTGTTGCGGGAAAGGCCGCGTTCGCCGCGAAAAAAGCTGCGCGGGCTGGGCCATGGCGAAAGCTCGGCGAAGTCGCGAGGGTCCGGCGTTCCAGCGATCGCGCCGTGCGCCGCGGCGGCAAGCCCTTCGGCGCGAATGATGCGATCCACCGCGGCCAGCAGCGCAGCGATGCTGGGCATCACGCGCGACTCGCAGCGGCCGATCGACGAAAGTCCCCAGGGCATCAGCGCACGCTGCAATTCGCGCAGATCATGTCGCCGCAGAGCCAGATAATGTGCGAGATTGCGCCAGGCCAGCCGCGCCGCACGGCGGCTCGGCGCCCCGCCCCAACTCTGGCGGCGCGCATCGGCCTCCCGCCGCAGAGACGAGGCCAACGTCTGCAGCGTCGCACGAATGTCGAGCAACTGCACGGCGGACATGATGCGCGAAGCGTACCGCGCGGGGCTCGAACCCACGCAACAATCAGGCTGGCCGCGGTGCGGATTGACGTTCGAGCGTAGTTCAAACGGTCAAAAAAGGAGGCAGAGCGCGGCGTACCGCGGCCTGCCCTACCCAAAGATCAACCGCCGGTCAGCAGCGCCACAAAGCCCGCGATGTCGCCCACGCTGATCACCGAATCCTGGTTGATATCCGCGTTGTTGATGTCGCAGTTCGGGAATTGCAGGGAGTAGGCCGCCGGATCGGTCAGGGCCAGCACAAATCCGGCGATATCGCCGACGCTGACAATGCCGTCGCAATTCATGTCGCCCAGCAGCGCGACGACGGGCGGGCTCCAGACCGCGATCGAGCGCGGGGCGATGCCGCCGGTGCTGACGATCGGGCCGAGTTGCGTGAGGCTGCCGCTCGAGCCGAGACGGAAGACGTAGATGCCCGTCAGGCCGTCAGTCGCGGAAGAGTTGTCGGTGACGAAGACCAGATCGTCGAGGGCCGACACATCGCCCAACGTGCCTTGCAGACCGACATCGAAGAAGAAGCCGGTCGCCGCCAGTGCGCCGGTGCCGTTGTTGATGCTCATGGTGCGGGCGGTCGCATCGGTGCCGTGACCGACGATCAGATAGCGCACCTCGCTGCTCGTGCCGACATCGCCGGAGACGAAGCAATTCGAAGGCGACGATCCGCCGCTGCTGAACGGCGCGCCGCTCAGCAGCGAGAGCGAGCCGTCGAGCGCTTGTCCGAAGGCCAGCACATCGCTGCCGCTGCCGCTGATGCCGCAGGCGGCATAGACATAGGGCAGCGTCGGGTGCGTCGCGATTTCGAGCGGGAACGGCCCGGGGCTTTGGCCGAAGCCGAGCGGGTTGAGCGTGCCGTCGGCGTTGTTGCCGTAGATATTGATGCGATCGGCGATGCTGTCGTTGGCGAAGAGATAGGCGCCGTCGGCGCTGACCGCGAAGTAGGAGAGGCCGCCGCCGTTGTCGTAGGTGCGGACGAAGGCGAGCGTGGCGGGCGGGGTCCACTGATAGATCGCGACGCGGTCGGGCGTGGTGTCGAGCCACGCCA
>JALHOX010000253.1 GCA_022842805.1 Phycisphaerae bacterium
ACATAGAGCCGCTGGGCCGCTTCGTTGAGCGCCATGCCGCGCGGGCCGCGACCGACGTCGACGCGCGAGAGAATCGCGCCCGTCGCGCCATCCACGACGCCCACGCGATCCGCGCCGAGCGACAGCACGTAGGCGCGGCTGCCGTCGCCGCGGTACTGGATGTCGATCGGGTTCGCGAGCGACGCGGCTTGCGCCGCCGGGTTTGGCGCGCTCGCGTCGTTGAAGTTCGGCACGCTGGCGTGCAGGTCGACGGGGTTCAGGCCCGCCGCGCTCTGCGGATCGGGCACGAAGACGAGCTGATGATCGATGAAATGGCCGCGGAGGTTGGGCTCGAGCCGGGTGACGTTGAGCGCCTGCAGATTCGCGACGCAGAGCGCGCCGCTGGCGGGATTGCGGGCCAGAGCGGTTAGCGTCGTGC
This sequence comes from Phycisphaerae bacterium, assembly GCA_022842805.1. Classification (GTDB taxonomy): domain Bacteria; phylum Planctomycetota; class Phycisphaerae; order UBA1845; family Fen-1342; genus JALHOX01. The sequence continues at coordinate 419 of JALHOX010000253.1, forward strand.
CGACGCCGCCGAGCGTCGCGACGACGCTCATGGACGCCGGATTGCTGACGTCGATCGTCAGCAGGTCGTGGTCGACCGTGTCGCGCACGTCGTTGATGAGCGTGTCGATGACTTCGTTGATGTTGTTGAGGTTTAATCCGGTCTCGTTGAGATGGGCCTGATAGGCGCTGACGACCGCCGGATCGGGGTTGCCGGCGCCGTCGTCGAAGACCGCGACGACGTCGTTCCAGTCGCTCGGCTGGCCGGCGTCGGGCACGATTCGCGCGACGAGCGGGCCGGGCAGCGCGGTGCCCGTCGCGGCATCGGGCCAGGGCGAGAGCAGCGAGGAACCGCCGAAGATGGCGCTGGTGCCCTCGAAGAACCAGGCGTTGATCAGTATCGGCGAAAACGAACTGACGGGCTCGCCGGTGTTGAGGTCGATCAGAACGTGGCGCATGACGCGGGCCGCGACCGTGGTGTTGTTGCCCGAGTGCAGCGCGGCCACCACCACCTGATTCGTATTGGGCAGAAAGACGGCGGCCCGCGGCGTATTGGCGGGAAGCGAGACTTCGCCGACCAGCGCGCGTGTTCCGGTGTTGATCGCTTGCAGCCAGCCGCTTTGCGAAACCACAAACGCGTGGGATCCGGTGGCGTTGAAGACGAGCGAGATCGGCTCGTCGCGCAGCGGCACGACGCCCAACATCGCGCCGGTCTCGGCGTTCAGGATCATCGCGTTGTCGGAAATGTGATTGATCACCCACAGTCGGGCAGGCGACGCGCCGGGCTGAAAGACCGCCGACACCGGCTCGAGGCCGACGGGGATCTCGCTCCGCAGCGTCAGCCCGCCGTCATCGGTCGCGTCGAAGACATGTACATTGCCGGCGGGCGTATTCACTACCGCGAGCAGGCCGGCCGCCGCGTCGAACGCGATCGGGCGGAAGGGCGGACTTTCGAAATTCACATACTCCCCGCTGACCAGCGGCGGATGCAGCCCGTCATCGACCGGAGCGGGGCCGGCCGGCAGCATGTCCGCGGTGGGATGTCCGCCGACACTGATGGTCAGGCGCGTCTGATCGACCTGCGCCAGCGCTGTCGCCCCCATCGCCGCGCCGACAACCACGGCGAGAATCGCGCGCATGCCGCGAGGGGCGCGCTGCTCGCACAAGTGGGCCGGAGCTCCAAACGTCCACGACCGTTCGGAAAGACACGACATGCCGAATCCTCCTGCATGGTTGCTGCACCGCGAAGGCGCGCATGCGCCGCGCGGAGAACTGCCGCACCGCGACGAACGCGGCGCGAGGTCGAACGACTGCGGAGTTGACGAACGCCGGCGCGGACTTGCGGCGGCACGATTGCGGGAGGCCGAGCGGCGCGAGTCGAAGAACGAGATGCACGTCACTGCGCGCAGCGAGAACCGAGACGCGCGTACGACAAATTCCCAGCGACTTTGATTATGGCGAATCGCCCCGGGCGGGTCCAGATAATTTTGCCGGGGCGGAGAGGCGGGACGGGCGGGGTCGCGCGCTGCGTGGGCGGTGACTGGCTGCGGCTCGGGCCGAGCCGGGTTGGGGAGCCGACTTAGCGACAGTCCCAGCCCGGCTTAGGCAGCCGTTTGCAGGTTTCTGGGTCGAATCGAGCGACTAAACCTGATTGTCGCTCGCTCGGCGACCGTGAAACCGCCGTCCGGCTATCCGGGGAACGGCTGCGGCATGCTCGGAGGCGGCATGCCGCCCGCGGGCGGTGCGGCGTCGCTTTGCAGGTAATGCTCGATCTTGTGCGTCAGCTTCTCGGCGTCGAGCGGACGGAGCAGGAACACGCGCCCCTGATCCGGCCAGGCCGCGATGTGGGCGTCGCCACGGGCGGCGGCGGTCGTCAGCGCCAGGTTGATCGCCGTGCCGTCTTTCTTCGTCACGACGATCGTGGCCGCGTCGGCGTTGGCGCTTAGCGTCGCAAAGTCGGCCCCGGCCCAGGCGAGGAACGCGTCGGCGGAGAGGCCGGCGATCGCGTTGGCGAGTTCGTCGGCCTTGGCCTTGTCGATCTTCACATAGGGATCCTGCGTGTACTGCCAATCCTTCTCGCCGCGCTTCAACTCAAAGCTCGAACCGGCCTGCTTGACCGCGATGGACGCGATGTCCTCGACGGCCAGCGTGAGAATCTTGCGCACGAGCAGTTCGCCGGTCATGGTCTGGGCCAGCGACGAATCGAGCTCGAAGATATAGGGCGAGTCGTCGGCGATCGCGTACGTGGCGCCGGCCTTGCGGATCAGCGTCAGCTTGTGCACGCGCGGCGGGACGGCGGCGATTGCGGGCTGGGAGTCCGTCGCGCTGGAGGTCGGCGCGCTGGCCGGCGGCGGCGGAGTGACGGTGTACTCCAGCGTGGCCAGCGGGCTCGAAAAATCGAACTCGCTCGACGGCGCGCGGGCGACGACGCGCTTGCCGCGCAGGCGCGAGAGGTCGTTCGCGAGCGCCATCGCGGCGGCGGGGTCGAGCGGCGCATTCTCGGGCTTGACGAGCGTCCACGTCGCAGGCGTGGCGCCAGCGCTCAACTCATAGGACATGCGATCCTGATTGACGCGGATCGCCGACACTTGCAACGACGGCTCGTCGAAAATGGCCCGCGAGCGCAGCGACAACGGCGGCACGACCAGCCGCTCTGCCAGCGATTGGGCGATGATCACCGCCTCGGCGTCGTCGTTGCGCTGCACGTAGCAGTTGCGGCCGCTCTCGGTATAGGCGCCGATCTTGAGCGATACGGTGCGGTCGTCGCGCGTGCTCGCGACCAGTTTGGCGCGCGGCGCATCGAGGCCGAGCTTGGCCGAATCGCCGCCGATGGGGGCGTAGTCGATCGCACGGACCTGTTCGAACGCCTCCAGCAAATCGGCGACGGCGCTCAACTCCAGTTGGGCCAGATCGCCCTCGCCTTGCCAGCGGCCTTCGCGGTATTCGAGTGCGGCGGTCTGATCGCCGACGGTGATGGCGAGCTTCTGCACCTCGCTCGCGGCGACGCGGGTGACGCGGGCGTCGCGGAGCTCGGTCAATTTCGGCGCGAGCCGTTCGATGTCGGCTTTGTTCAGGCTGACGACCCAGGGCTGATCGCCGCGCTTGGCGAAGCGCTTGTCGCCGGCGCTGTCGGCCGGAGCGCCGATCAGCAGCTCGATCTCGCGCGGGGCGGGCAGCGACTCGGGGCCGGCGGCCGGTGCGCTGCCGGTCGGGTCGACCTTCGGCGCCGGAGCAGCGGGCTGCACCGTCAGGCGAATCGTTTGAAAGGGCTGCTCAAAGCCATAGGGCTTCAGCGAAGGCGGTGCGTCGGCCACGAAATCAGCCACATTGAGATAGCTGAGATTGTTGATCCACTGCGTGACCTTGTCGGTCTGTGCAGCGGTCTTCACCGGCGACTCCAGCGACCAGCCATCGCCCGTCTTGGAGAGATCGATCGTCTGGCCGCCGATGGTCGTCATGGCACGCACCACCTCGGCCGGCTTGAGGCTGAGGAGTTGGCGCGTGCGATAGTCGGCGGCGGGCTTCTTCAGATCGCGCGAGAGATCGCGATCGACGACGAGGATCGCCTTTTCGCCGCTGCGGCGAATGTAGGTCTCCTGGTTCAGCGGGACTTTGCGGCCAATCTCCAGACGCCAGGGTTTGTTGGCGGAGTCGGTCAGGGTGATGATCGCCGCGGGCGGGGCCAGGCCGGCTTCGGATTCGCTCGGGGCGTTGCCGCCGGCGGAGGCATCGGCCGCGACGCGCCCTTCGAGCACGGCCCGCGACCACTCGCTCACCATCCAGCCCTGCGCCGGTGCGACGACGGGCTCGGTCATCTCCCAGTCTTCGCTGCCCGGCGACTCCTCGCCGGCCGGCTTTTCGACACGGCGGAAAGCCATCGTCGGCATGCCGGCGCGTTCGACCTTGATAGTGCGAATGTCGTCGGCTTTCGGGGCCGAGGCGAAGATCGGCGGATTTTCATCGGCGCCGGCGTTTTCGTTGAGTTGATCGTTGAGCGCGGCCTGTTGAGCCGCTTTGTCGCGCGACGTCGTGAACATCCACACGCCGCCCAACGCGACCAACAGCAACAGCAAACCAAAGGTAGTCTTGATGCTCATAGTTTCCGATTACCTCCGGCGGAAGAACCACACGACGCCGCCGATCAGCAGCGCCAGCCCCGGCCACAGCCCGACCATGAACCAACGCGAGAAGGTGAGCTGCGAGCCTTCCTTCAATCGTGACAGTCGCGGCACGTCGGCCGAGCGCGGGCCGATGGCGATGCGATCGGCGTTGCCGGCGAGCCAGTGCATCATGTTGACGGCGAGATCGGTGTTGCCGGGGTTCGCGGGCACGGGCACCAGCGACGCGCCAATCAGCGCGTATTGCCCGGCGGCGAGCGCGACATCGTCGCGCAGCCACTCATCGCTGCCGACGACGACGATTTTCTGCTCTTTGTCGCCGGTCTTTTTCGAAGCCGTCACGATGACCGGAAACGGCGAGAGCACGGCGTCGGGGCCGGGCGTCACACCCTTGCGCTCGCGGAGCGTGCGGACCATCGCCTCCGGATCGCCGACGGCCCACAGGTCGTTGCTCTTGGGCATCTGCGCCACGACGCTGGTCGTGACGCCGGCCGGCGCGCTGGCGGCGGCGATCGGCAGAATCGGACAGACAAGCCGCAAGCCCACGGGGAGGCTCTTGACCGGTTCGGCCAGCGGATGCGACTCAAAGGTGAATTGATCCGGCGATTGCAGGATCGTGAGATCGCGGCTGGCGGGGAACCAGGTGCCGCGCTCCTCCGGGTTGGGCGCAAAGGCGATCGCAAGGTGCGAGAAGTCGACGTTGATGCCCCAGTTGCTTTCGAGATAGGACGAGTAGGCGTAGCTGCCGGTCGCGCCGGGGAAGCGCGAGGTCGGCGGCTGCCAGCCGGCGAGGAACACCGCGGCGCCGGCGGCCTCCACCGCATCGGTGACGGCCTTCACCTGCTCCGGCGTCATCTCCGGCTCGGTCGGCGGACGCATGCGATTGGGCTGCTCCGGCGGCGCGGGCGGGAAGACGACGAAGATCTTGCGCACGGCGTCTTCGACCGCCGGCGGAGTGGGCGAACTCTTCACATCCCAATCGGCGGTGACAAAGTTGGCGCGCTTCAGCGTCAGACCAAGCTGACCATACGGCGGCGGATCGGGCATGCGGCCCGTCATCTGCACCATCTGCATCTGCATCGGATCGAGCTCAAACGGCGGCGCTCCGCCGAAGCGCACGAAGATGACCGCAGTCTTTTCTTTTTGCGTCAGACGCAGGACGGCCGAGGAGATCGCCGCTTCGCCGGCGAAGTTGTAGAACTCGTCGGTCTTCATCCCGTCGCCGGTGATGTCTTCGGTCTTGATCGGCCAGACCTCGGCGGCGGGGACGACGAAGGCCTCTTTCTCGGTCTCGACCAAGATCGGGTTGCGCTGCCCCAGATCGCGGAAGATCTCCTCGATCTTGGGCTCTTTCAGATTCTGCGTCTCGGTCCCCAGCTCGCGCAGGCGGGCGGTCAGGTCGGCATAGCGCTGATCCGCCCCGGTCAGCCATTCTTTCAATTCGCCCGACGCGGTGGCGTGCGAGCGGGCGGCGTTCTTCATCCATTCATTGGCCGCGCCGAGAATCTCGCCGCCCGCGGTCGCGAACTCGCGAATCTGCTCGGCCGCTGCGCCAAAGAGCGGCGCGTCGGAGGAGATCGCCTCTTCAAGTTGCGAGGTCAGTTGCTCCGCGCGGCGCTGCAACTGCTGCAAGCCGGCGAAAGTCTGCGGAGCGCCCGAGATTTCCTTTAAGACCGGATCGCTGTCCAGGAACTCGCCCAGCTTCTTCACATCGTCGCTGAGCTTCGCCAGCGTCTCTTTCGAGAGCGGGCCGGCCTTGTCGATCGCGGCTTTGTGCGGCTGCCACTCGCCTTTGTAGCCGGGCTTTTCTTTCAGCGCACCGAGCAGATCCAGGACGCGCTTGCGCTCCTGGGTCGGGTCGATGACGAAGGTGTCGATCTTGGCGCCGTTCGCGCCCTCGTAGAGCGAAAGCAGGTCGCGCACCATGGCGATCCGCTTCTCCGCCGCCTTGTCCGATTTGCGGTCGGCGCTGTAGAGCGCGGTGATGGTGACCTTTTCGGGCAGCTTGGAGATCAGCTTGGTGGTGCTCTCCGACAGGCTGTTGACGCCCGACGAGGTGAGATCCCACTGCTGGTTGTAGCGCTGCGCGAAGTAAACGCCGAGAATCAGGATCGCAAGCAGCACCGCCGCCTGCACGATCGCATTCAGGCCGTAAACGACCTGCCGCGAGCCGCTGTCGCTGGCCGCACTCATCGCCACCTCCGCGATTCGACGACTTTCACCGCGAGGAACACAAAGAAGAGCGA
>JALHOX010000254.1 GCA_022842805.1 Phycisphaerae bacterium
GCCCCTCTCCATCTCCCGGCAAAGTTGTTTCACGTGAAACACATTTGCTCCCGCGCGGCTTCGCGCTCGGACTGATCCTTGCGGCGACCGTACCGCTGATCGTGTTGATATTTCTCTTCATGAACGACGTTCCGCTGGGAAAACCCGGCAAATTCCTGCATTTGTACGCCAGGCTCACGCTCCGCCGCGTACTCAGCACGCCGGTCGCCGTCGGGCTGATCTTCATGCAGGTTTGCGGCATTTGGCTGCTTTCGCTCGCGCATCGGCAAAACGCGCAACGCTCCGCCAATCCGCTCGCCTGGCTGATGATCGTCGCCTCGGTTTTCGGCTTGGGGCTGTGGGCGTGGTACGCGCCGCCGGACCATCTTTCTCAACATGCGTTCAACCTGCACAGCCCGAGCCACGACGGAGCATTCGCGGTCGAGGGCTGGAGGATGGGGGACTTGCGTGCATATCTGCGCGATTTCCCGCGCTACGTGCTGTCCGAAGAGGCCCGCTGGGGCGGCACACGAATCATGAGCAATCCGCCGGGGCTGACGATGCTCGCCTGCGCCGTGCGGGATGTGCATCGGGCGGCGCCGGGCGTGACCAACGCGCTGCTGCCGACCGAGCAGATGCCCGATCTGACGGGCATCCGCGAATCGATGTCGATCAGCCTGCTGTTCGGAATGCTGCTGCATGGCGCGTGGGTGCTGGCCGTTGCGCCGTGGTACTTCGCGGCGCGGCTGTGGCTGCCCGCCGCGGAGTCGGCCGCGATCGCGATTTGCTGTGTTTTCACGCCGGCGACGCTGATGTTCACCCCCGGCAAGGACCCGGCGCAACTTTTGACCGTCGGGCTCATTGTCTGGTGCTGGCTGGCGGCGATCGTGCGGCGATCAAGCGCCTTTGCAGTGCTGCTGGGCATCGTGATGGTGGCGGCGTTGCTGCTTTCGCTGGTGCATATCTGGGTCGCGGCGGTCTTGCTGGCCGCGAGCGGATTCGCGGCCGCTTCGCGCGGCGCTGGAAATGCTCCGCTTGCGCACGGGCGCGCCGCCGATGTCGGCTTGGCGCTGCTTGTGTCGATTTTGAGTGCGATTGTGGCGATGGTTGCGCTCGCGTGGGTAAGCGGATTCGAGATGTGGAGCGCGCTGCCCGCGATCGCCAAGGGACAGTCGATCGTGACGCGCGGCCCAGGCTCCATGCCCTATTGGTGGCAGGCGCTGGGCGTGCCGCTATTTCTCGTCTTCTGCGGGCCGGCGGTTTGGTTTCTCGGCTGCGGCGCTTTTTTCACGAGACCGGACAAGCAGGCCCCCCTCCTGACGGGTGCGGCTCCAAACGCAGCTCACACCCTGTCGACCTTTTCGCGGCGAACCGGCATCGGGCTGATGGTGGCGTCAATCGTGGTGATGCTCGCGACGGTTGGGTTTACAAACGTCGAGACGCCACGGCTGTGGATGCCCTTTGCCGCGCTGATAGTGCTGGGCGGGGGAATCGTGTTTTTCTCGTCCGTTCGCGGGCCGGTGTGGCTGGCGGCACTGCTCGCGGCAACCCAACTGGCGGGGAGCATCGGACAGTGGACCTTGATGGACATGCGCGAGGCGGAGAATCGACTGATCGGAGATCGGCCGGTGATGTTTGGGGAAGAGTAAAAAATGCAGAATGCAGAATGATGAATGCAGAAGCGGCGCGATGAAGGAGTATCCAACGGACCGGTTGCAAACCGGTCCACAGGATTTCCGCCGGCTGTTACGGGCCGGTGAGCAGCAGCACGAATGCGCCGATATCGCCGGTGGTCACAAAGCCGTCGCCATTGATGTCGGCTGAGCTCAGCGCGCAACCGGGGAAGCCGGCGAGGTAGGCCGCGGGGTCGACGATGGCGGAGACGAAGCCGCTGATATCGCCGACAGTGACGACGCCGTCGCAGTTGGTGTCGCCGGCGCAGAGGCCGTAGTTCAGGCGAACCGTGGCAGTGTTCGAGACATTCGGCCCGTTGGTGACGCGATACGTGAAGCTCACGCTGCCGCAGGCGAGGGTCGCATCCGGCGTGTAAAGCACGAAGGGGCCGGGGCGATCGAAATTCAGCGTGCCGACCGCCGGCGGGGAGACGATCTCGAAATTCGTATTGACGAGCGGCCCCTCAAATCGCGCGGGCAGCGCGATCGGGAAGGTGCTGTTGGTATTGACGTCCTGCGAAAAGTCGAAGGCGATCGGCGCCGCCGGCGAGTTGCTCGGCGCGCCGGAAGACGTGATGTTGATGCGGCGAAGAACGCTGCGAACGATCGCGCCGTCGGGGAAGATCGATTCGCCCACCAGATCGACCGGGCCCGCGCCGAGATAATGCCCCGGAATCGTGAAGTTTCCGCTGGTTCCCACACGGCTCGCGACAACGCGACCATTGTGCGTGACGCGCACTTCGCGGGCCGCCGCACCGCCGCTGACGCTGCACGAAAACGTGGTCGCAAGAGTGCCGCTGGCGGGCGAAACGGTCAACGACGCCGAGCGACCGCGATTGTTGACGAGCAGCGTGTTGGCGTAGCGGCCGGAGGTCGTGATCGCTCCGGCGGCGTCGGCGAGGAACCGCACGTCGTGCCAGCCGTCGGCGAGGTCGGTCGTATCGATCGAAAACTGCGTGCCGGGCGCCTGGCTCGCCACCTGCACACCGTCGATCAACAGCCGCACGGCGCCGATGGCGGGACCGCCGTTGGCAAGCGCAGTGGGCGTCACGCTCCAACCGCCCGACACCGCGGCGCTAGGCCAATTGGCCACGCTGACGGTGGGGAGAATCGTGAACGGGCGCGTCAGCGGATCGCCCAGCAGCAGCCCCTGATAAGGCTGATAGGCGAGGCTGCGGAAGCAGGCTTCGCCCAATGTCAGCCCGCGCTGATAAAACACATGCACCCGCGGCGCGGGAAATTTGCCGGCGTAATTGCAGGGCTCCTCCACCGCGCCAAAGCTGCCGGCGGCTCCCTTGGCGATCCAGCGCGAGGCCTTCACCTGCCCGCCGTTGTCAAACATCGCGGCCCAACTGGTCAGATGATCGCAGAACGCGCCGGGCGTGATCGTGAAGCTGGTGCTGTCGATGGCGGGGTCGGCCCAGCCGGTCATGATGCCGAGGCAATCAACGCGGCCGGTGGGAAGCACCGCATTCAACACGAGCCCCGCGCCGCCGTTACCGACGATGGCGCTGATGGCGTTGCCAAAAAACGGATCGCGCGGACCGCTGCGGGCGGTATCCGTGGTGCGCATGAAGTAAAACGTGCCGGCCGGGCGCGAGCCGTCGGCGGCGGTGCTGCGATCGATCATCGTCAGGATGTCGCTGACGCTGTTGCCCAGCGGCCCGGTATAGCCCAGCAGCGCGCCGATGAGATATTGCTCGGCGGCGGGCGAGGTGCTGGCAAAACCGTTGAGCCACCGGGTCTGCGCCGAGAAGCTCGTGGCCGTGTTGCCGGTGGTGTAAAACGTGTTGAGCGTGGTCGATGCGCGCGTGCCGGGGCCGACGATCTCAGGCAGTTCATACAGCAGCGAATAAGCGCCGGAGATCGAAAAGCGATTGACCGGGAAGCACGTATCCGAGATTTCGCCCGGCGCAGCGACAAAGAACGGCGCGCCCGGCATGACGATCACAAAATCGGCGTGGGTGCCGATCTGTGCGTTTGATATCGCTCCGAGCGTTGCCAGGCGGTTGGTGTTATGAAACTCGGTCAGATTTGCAGCGCCGGGGACGTAGTAAAGAAAGTTCGCGTTGGGGATGTCGCGCGCTTCGCGATAGTAATTCGCGACATAGAGCGAGTCGGCATTCGTAGGGTCGACGATGATGAGCGCGTGTTCGCCCGTGCCACCGGCCCAGGCGGACGCGGTCAGCAGCGCAGCCACCGGCGCGGCGAATTGCAGCCGTCGCCGCAGACAATCCGATCGATTCAACTCAGAAATTCGGCCTCTGCACACACCGTCCCCCGCTCGGTTTGCGCGCGCAAACCGTACGTCCTGGGCCATTGAGTTTTTCCTTCCATCCCATCCATCAATCCATCCAGCGCGCGGCGCGCCTCGCCGCGAAAGCCCCCCTGCGCATTTCCCCCCTTCAGACAACCGCATTCGCACCGGACCCCATTCCAGCGCGATCGACAAATCTTGGTCGCTACGCCGCCGCCGCCAGCTTGGCGCGCTTGGCGTCGATGTCGCGCATCAGTTGGTCGAACGAGTCGGCAAACAGCTTGACGCCGTCGGCCAGCAACTGATCGGTGACGCGCTTCATGTCGATCCCGGCCCGGGCCAGGTCGTGAATCGCGTGCTGCGCCGCCGCCATCTCCGCCTCCATCGTCTGCGCCGGCGTGGCCGAGGTTCGGATGAGATCGAGCGTTTGCGGCGGCACGGTGTTGACCGTGTAGGGACCGATCAGCGGGTCGATGTACTTCGTGCCCGGGTACTTCGGGTTTTTGGTGCTGGTGCTGGCCCACAGCGGCCTCTGCACGCGCGCCCCGCCCGCCCGCAACTCGGTGAACGCGTGTCCCTCGAAGACGCCGCGGAAGCGGGCGTAGGCCAGCTTTGCGTTCGAAATGGCGGCCTTGCCCAGCAGCGGCTCGAGTTGATCCTCGCCCGCGGCGATTCGCTTCTCCAATTCGCCATCGATCAGCGTGTCGACGCGGCTGATGAAGAACGACGCGACCGACGAGACCAGCGCCAGCGGATGGCCGCGATCGCGCAGCCGCCGCAGACCGGCGAGATAGGCCTCCATCACCTGGCCATATTCATCCAGGCCGAAGATCAGCGTGACGTTTACATTGATCGCGTCGCCGATGAGCGTCGTAATCGCGGGCATGCCGGCGGGCGTGGCGGGGACCTTAATCATCAGATTCGGGCGATCGACGGCGCGAAACAGCCGGCGGCCCTCTTCGATGGTGCCTTGCGTGTCGTTGGCCAGGCGCGGGCTGACTTCGAGACTGACAAAGCCGTCGCGGCCGTGGGTCTCGTTGTAGACCGGTCGCAGCACGTCGCACGCGTCGCGAATGTCGGCGACGGCGAGCGATTCGTAGATGTCGTTGGTGCTGGCCCCGGCCCTGACGAGGCGGCGAATGTCCTCGTCATAGATCGTGCCGGTGCTGATCGCCTTCTGAAAAATCGTCGGGTTGCTGGTGACGCCGCTGACGCCATCAGCGACGACCGCCGCGAGTTGCCCGCTGCGGAGAGCGTCGCGGCTGATGAAATCGAGCCAGAGAGCCTGACCCAGCGCCGAAATCTGACGAATGCGACTCAGCATTCACTCGCCTCATGAGGTCCGCGCGCACCAGCCCGGCGGGCTGGAATCGATGGGGCAAATGGTAGCCAATGGCGGGATGGCTGGGGAGGGGGGCGTTCGCAAGCAGCGCGACGCGCGGGACAACGCACCAGGATTTCACCGAACTTAGCTCGCGGGCGCTGTTCAGCGTCAACCCGACTTCGCTACGCCACGCGGGTCGCAGCCGCGAATCGCTTTAAGCACGAGTTCCGTTCGCGTGTTCACACCCAGCAGACGATAGATCCGTTTCATGTACGACTGAACGGTGTGGAGCCGGAGCCCGAGCCGCGCCGCGGCCTGCTTGGCGGAGTCACCCTGCACCAGCGCCTGCGCCACGCGTCGCAGGCTGGGCGAAAGCACGGCAAACGGATCGGCCGCCGGCGCGAGCACGCCGGGCGCCGCAGCCGCCCCGGCCGGCGCCATGCGATAGAGCCACTCCAACGCGGGCGTCAGCAATTCCATCATCAAGCGCTCGCGCTCGGTAAACGGCTTGTCTCCGAACTCGCGATTCACGCCAAACGCAGCGACCTCGCTGCGATCCGTCAGCGGAAAGCAGGAGTAGATGAACTGATCCAGCTTGTTGATTTTGCGATACTCGTTGAAGTGCGGCGAGCGGTACCAGTCCTTGTCCGAAATGGCCTGTTCGCGCCGCACCGTCAAAGGCCGCCCGCAGTGCGGGACCATGTTGATCCACGCCGGGTCACGGCCGTACTCATGATTCCAGTAAATCAAATACAGCCGCCGCTCGGCGTCGTCGAAGGAGCCGCCCTGCCCCAGTAGCGAAAAGACGCCGCCCGTCGCCGGATTGATCTCCCGCGCGTGCGCGTAGAAAACGACCTTCGCCCGCATCAGCCGGCAAATTTCCTTGGCCACAAACTGCTGTTTACCCAGAAGGTCGGGTATTTCGTGTGCCGCATTCAACAATCCGAGCAGACTGCTGACATCCGCGGACCGAAGCGATTGCGCTCCGCCCATCGAATCTTCTCCGGGGAAAAGCGTGCTCCTGTAGTGTGTTCTAGAGCCGGGAGCGCAATCAAGTCCATTTCAACTATTCGCCCAGGCCAAATCGAGCCGCACGGCCGACCACCGCCATACCCCTGTTCAGGGGCGTTGTAACTTCGGCCGGCGTTAGGTAGCTTGAAATCCAGAGTGAATGTTTCGGCGAACGAGGCTGACATCTCGAATCGCCAAGGGGGTTTTCGTTCTAGACATGGCGGCGCGAATCTCGGGGGGCGCGCCGGCCTCTTTTTGCCGACCGGCGGCGGGCAGAGACGCCGTCCTCAGCTCGGCCGCGCGCTGCGCGACGCCGACACAACGGCGCCGACGTGAAAATCTCCCAGCGCGCTGCGGCGACACCAGACCACCTCAATCGCCCACCGATTTTCCGACGGCTCCATCGCATCGAAGCTGATCGACGCCCGTTCGCCGGGCGCAAGCGGCCGGTCGATGGAGAAGCCCAGGCCGGTGCGCGAGATATCGAGCATGGCG
>JALHOX010000255.1 GCA_022842805.1 Phycisphaerae bacterium
AAGCGGTCCCCGCCGCCACATCGACACACCCTACGACTCTATCTTCCCCCACCCCTTCACCCCTTCGGCCCCAAAATGCAGGCCGTTCAACGGCCTGTCACGGTCGCTCCAAGATCGCACGCAGCGCGCCCCGGATCCGTTGCAACAAATCGCCCCTCGCCACGATCAGCAGACCCCTGCCCGCCCACTTCGTGCTCACGATCGCTGCGCCACAGTCCAATGCCGCAGAAATCTCCTGCTTCCAGAATGGAGCATCTCGACGCAGGGGGACATTGCAGTTTCTTCCCGCGTCGTCCATGGGACAGACAATCGCGTTCAACTGCACCGAATCAAAATCAAGCCGAAGCTCGAAGAACGTCGCTAGCTCCTCAGGATCCGCCGTTGCGACAATCCAGCTAGTTCGAAAATCACCCGCCGCCAAGCGCTCCATTGGGGGCGAATAAAACGGCATGTCGCTCCCCAAGACGCAACGAACGACATCGGCCAGTGCGTTCCGATCCAGTTCGCCCTCAAACCACGACCAGTACTCACGCCCGCCTTCAGTAGCCGCAATGATCTGAAGTGCCTTCGAGACATACACTCTCCACGACTCGCACTGCAGCAGCTCATCCTTCACATCCCGATGCAATTCTGTGCCGTCAACGGTGAGCGCCTGCAGAGGGAAAATGCCATCGAGGTCTTGCACGGGAAATGTCTTACTGTCCTCGCAAATGACTTCCTCGATGATCTTTATGTTGCGCACTGTCTTCTCCCGGGCGAATCGGTCTTCGGAGCGCGCCCGTGGCAGAGCATTCGGACTTTCCTCCAACACGCTTGAGCCCGACGACGTTGGTGCGTCGATGTCGCACGACGCGAACCGGATCTATGCACGGCTTGCGTCGCCACATCGACACCCCCTACGACTACACCGAAGGTGGAACATCGCCCTCCCATCGTCCAATCAGCCGCCGAAACTCCGAAACGCCGCGCTGGTGGCCACTCGGTCCCGCATTCGCCTCGGCTGCCGCGATCCGCTTCCGCACATCAAGCTCTATTTGCAGCGCCGATGGCATCCAAGTCAACACATGTCGTCCTGCGCGCTCAAGAATCCACTCCGGGCGGTAGGAGTCACCCAGGTCCCACTGTTCGGCAACGTCTACGAGGTCTCGGGCGATGGCACAGGCCTCCGCCGCGCTCTCCGAGCAGCACCTTGTGAGCAATTCGACTGCATCATGACGCCGCCGCGGGTCCTGGCCGCGATCAAGGCAGATTTCGGCCAAACTGCGATGCTCACGAACAGGATCTGGCAAGTCATCACCGAAGAAACGTGCATCGGGATCGGTATTCGTCGTCACCACGGGAGACACTTCCCGCGGCGCAGACGCTTTATCCAACAACTGCGACGCCCTGTCCTCGAGGAACTCATCGACAGTTTGAATGCTCAACACGTCATCAACAACAAAGGCCAGACGAAGAATGCGGTCGATCGCCACAGCTTCAGGGCTACCGCGGGCGCCGTTACGGCGCGCCTCGTCCGCCCGGTCCTCCAGCAGCGGCAGAGCGTTGCGCATCTGAGCGATTTCGTGCGCGCTGATCATGTTCAGCGCCATGCTGATGTGATTATCGCCGTAGACCCAATCGTACTTCTCAATCACCGGTGTAAGCTCGTCAGGGAGTTTCCACGGCAACCAGCAGTACGTCGGACGAGCTGCCGGCGTGCTATTGCCCTGAGGTATCAAGCCGCCTTTGCGACATTCATGAATTAGTACTCGAAGGCGGAAGATTGGGTTCTTGTAACCAACACACTGCTCATCCTCTACGCGCTCCTCCCATTGCTCCAGTTCTGTGGACGCGTTGTCGAAAAGTAGCGCCAGCTCGGCCACTTCGGCGACAACGCGAGCTGTCAGCTGTCGCAGCGCCGCCGCTCGAGTGGCGCTACTCGTAATGCCGATCGTGTAAACAATGGCTGGACGGCGTGCAGGCCAAAATCGCGACGGAAGAGGTTGCAGTCCGCTCATGCTTGTCCTTTGCCAGCGGCCGGGCTGTCGGAGGTTGTGTCGCCAGAAACCGCGCCGCGCCAAGCAGGACCGCTCGGAGTCAGCAGGCCACGTCGGCACGAGCCGCCCTCTGCATCGCGCAAGCCTGTTTCATGTGAAACACGCTTTCCAGATAACGATGATCGTACCCCGACCGAGCGAGGCAGGGCGCGGCGCACCGCGGCCTGCCTTACCTCTGAGGTGCGCTCCAATGAACGCTCGCGTGCGCAGACGCGACCGCGCGGGCTGAAGCCCGCGACTCCTCAAGCACGCCGCCCGCTTCACCCCTTCGGCCCTTCCCCGCTGGCCGCCTCCAGCTTCGTAAACAAAATCGCCGGCGTGCCCAGCGTGTGCCCTTCGGGCAAAAGCTTCGGCGCGCCCCAGCGCAGCGCGGTCGCGGGGTCGATGTTCAGCTGCTCGCAAATCCGCTTCGCCGTCGTTGGCAGGAACGGCGCGCACATCACCGCCAGCCATTGGATCGTGTGAACGCAGGTGGCGATCGTCGCGGCGCAGGCCGGCAGGTCGTCTTTCCGCGTCTTCCACGGCTCGCGCAGCCCGAAGTATTCGTTGCAGACGCGCGTATAGGCCATGAACTCCTCGATCGCGCTGCGAAATTTGCAGCCCTCGATCAGCGCGCCGATCTTCGGCAGCGCCTCGGCCGCCTTCGCCAGGTGTGCCCGATCCATGTCGTTCATCGCCGCGCTCGAGGGCACGCGGCTCTCGAAGTAGCGCTGCGCGAAGGTCAGCGCCCGGTTCACGAAGTTGCCGAACGCCGCCACCAGCTCGCCGTTCACGCGATTGACGAAGTCGGCCGGGTCGAAGGCCGTCCGCGCCGTCTCCGGCGCGATCGCCGTCAGGTAATAGCGCAGCGCGTCGGCCTCGTATTTCTTCAGGTACTCCTCAATCCAGACCGGCGAATCTTCCGGCGTCTTCGATTTGCTCACCTTTTCGTCGCTGCCCGCGAGGCGGAAATTGAGGAAGTTGTTGGCGATCACCTGCGTCGGCAGTTGATGCCGCGCGTCGGCCATCAGCATCGCCGGCCAGATCAGCGTGTGAAAGACCGTGTTGTCTTCACCGATGAAGTGGTGGATCGCCGTCTCCGGGTCGGCCCACCATTTCTTGTACGCCTCGGGGCCTTCGCCGCGATCTTCGCAGAGCTTGGCGGTGAAGGAGACATAGCCGATCGGCGCGTCGAACCAGACGAAGAGCACCTTGCCCGCCGCGTCGGGGTCGTCGAGCGGCACAGGAATTCCCCAGGCGATGTCGCGTGTCATGGCCCGCTCGGGCAGGCCCTGCTTGATCTGCCCCAGCGCAAAGTTCAGCACGCCCGTCCGCCACTGCCCCTGCTTCGACTCCAGCCACTCCTTCAGCGGCTTCTCAAAATCGTTCAGCTTCAGGTACCAGTGCGTCGTCTCGCGCACCTCCGCCGGCGAGCGGCTGATGATGCTGATCGGGTTCTTGAGCAGCAGCGGATCGATGATCTGCCCGCAGTTGTCGCACTGATCGCCGCGCGTGTGCGACCCGCAATGATGGCAATCGCCCTCGACATAGCGGTCGGGCAGAAAGCGGGCCGCCTTGGGGTCGTAGAGCTGCTTGGTCTTCTTCTTGCTGAAGTAGCCCTTCGAATGAATGTTGCGAAAAAACTCCTGGCTCAGCCGCTCGTGAATCGCCTGAAACGCGGGCTGGTGCGTGCCGCCATAGACGTCGAACTCGATCGACAGCCCGGCGAAGTCGCGGGCCTGACGCCCGTTGAAATGGGTGCTGACCTCCTGCGGCGTCTTGCCCTGCTGCATGGCGGAAATCTCGATCGCGACGCCGTTGTCATCGGACCCGCAGATGAAACGCACGTCTTCGCCGCGGGCGCGGAGGTAGCGCACGAAGGTGTCGGCGGGCAGATAGGCCCCGGCGACATGGCCGACGTGCAGCCGGCCGTTGGAGTAGGGCAGGCCGGAGGTGACGAGGTAGCGCTTGGGCGCGTTTGTCGACGAATGTGCGGGCGTATGCGTTGCCATGATGGCTCATCGTAAACGCGAGCGGCAAGCGATGCTCGCGCGGGCTTCGCTGCGGACGAGCCGCGGGCTTCGGCCTGCACGGTTGCGCGGCCGTCGGTCCGGTTTCGAGTTACCGGGTGCCCGCTCCCGCAAACGTGTTTCACGTGAAACAGCGTTGCGCGACGCAAGGGGTGTGCCGCGGCCGACGGGCACTGGAATGGCCGGCGAATTGCGTTGGCAACGCGCAGATTTTGGCGGGTCGAACACGGTCGGCTGAGCCTGGGGCGGTTGGTTCCACTCTCCAGACGCATTTCCACACCCTCGCCACCGCTTCGCCCGACTATCTTGGCTATTCGGCAGCGAAGGACGATCCGCAGACGCAAATGTTGGACTACGGAGGCCCACGATGCATGCCGAATCCCAGCAAATCCGAAGCTCGAACGCCCAGCCGCAGACGCCGGCGGGCGGCGCGATGGCGCATCCGCTCTACGCCGCCATTCGGCGGTATGAGTTCGATGAGCCGGGCGCGAGCTTTACATTCGAGGCGCGGCTGGCGCGGGAGAACGGGTGGACGCGCGGGTACGCGCGGCGGGTGGTCGAGGAGCATCGACGGTTCGTGTTTTTGGCGATGGTGTCGGAACATCCGGTGACGCCGTCGGAGCAGGTCGATCAGGCGTGGCATCTGCACCTGACGTTTACCCGCAAGTATTGGGAAGAGCTGTGCGGGCGGGTGCTGCCGCGGCCACTGCATCACAACCCGACGCGCGGCGGGGCGGCGGAGGGGGCGAAGTTCGTCGATTGGTACGAGCGGACGCGCGGGCTCTATCGAGCGTGGTTTGGAGCGGAGCCGCCGGCGGATATCTGGCCGACGTCGGCGACGCGCTTTGGGCATGACCTGCGCTGGTCGCGGGTGAATACCCAGGATTATTGGGTTGTTCGCAAGCCGTCGCGGCGAGTGATTGCGACGGCGGCGACGGCGGCCGCGGTTGGACTGGCGGCGATCGGAGCGGGCGGTGCGGCGCTGGCAGCGGCACAACCCGCGGGCAGCAGCATCGCCGGCGACTCGATGCCGATTGGCATCGCCATCGCGTCGGCGCTGGTGTGCATTGGTCTGGTGGTGACATTCGTCATCGTTCTGACCGCGAGTTCGGGAGCGCAGCGGCGACGGGACGATTCCACAAGCGTCGGGCGGCCCGCCGCGGCGCGGGCGGCGACTGGGACGCGGCGAGAAGGCGCACCCGCAAGCGCGGCACTAACGCAGCGGTCGAGCGCGGCGGCGAACGACACCGGGGACGACTACGAGTTTCCCCTTCCGCGACGGTGGTCGCGTTGGGCATTTTTCGGCTGGGGCGCGGCGCAAGCTGCCGCCCCGATCGACCCGCAGGACGTGGACGCGAGTCGGAAGAAGAAGGAAGAGGGCGGCTGCGGTGGGGCGGGATGCGGCGGCGGGGGCGAACTGTCGATCTGGGCGACGACGAGCAGCAGCGCAGGGCCAAATCACTCGGCGGCGACGTCCTCGCCCGCAGCCTCGCAACCCTCGTCCAACGCAGGCCACGGCGACGGCGATGGTGATAGCGGCGGCAACGACGCCGGGGGCGGCGATGGCGGCGGGGACGGCGGCTGTGGCGGTGGTGGCGGATGCGGTGGGGGTGGATGCGGCGGGGGCGGGTGCGGCGGGTAGGCGGCGAATTCCGGGACGGGCTCCGCGGCCCCGGTGGGCCGCCGCAGTTATCAGACTTCGCCGGCGTGTCAGAATTTGTTGACCGACCGGTGGGGGAGCACGATACTATCGGAGTTGGTTCGAGCGTCCGCCTTTTGGTTTGGCGGACGCTGGGAAAACGAATGCGCGGGCGGCCGGCGATGAAAGCCCCGCCTGAATAGAGACGCCCCTGCGAGCGTCCAACCGTCTGCCGGTCTCGCGCATCGTGAATGGCTACGCTCCCGCCGGCCATGCGAGGTGCCCCGAATGGCGACTCGATTTGCCCTGCCGTGGATGGAGACCTTCGCCGCGCAATTGCTGCGTGGTCCCCGCCGATTCCGTTTGCAGCAACTGACCCAGATCGACTTTCTGCTTTCGGTCGTCGAAGCGGGCAAGACCTATCCGACAGACTTCGTCGTTCACGCCCTGACCGGCTATCGCGCCAAGGGCAGCACCGCCCGCGAAAAGGCCGGCGACCTGAGCGCGCGCGACCTGCTCGAAGGCACCGCGCTGCGCGAGGATCTCGTGCTATTGGCCGAGACTCTGAGCGAGAGCGCCGAGATTTCGGTCGAGAGCTATCCAGGGAAAATCTTCACGGTCGAATCGCTCGCGGAGCGGTTTGATGTCAGCACCAAGACCATCTTCCGCTGGCGCCGCCGCGGGCTGGTCGCGTGGAAACTGAAGTTTGACGACGGGCGCATCCGCGTCGCGTTTAGCGATCGCAGCGTGCAGCGCTTCGTGACCGAGAACACCGAGCTGGTGCAGCGCGGTGCAAACTTCACGCAGCTTTCGACCGAAGAGCGGGCCAAGATCGTCGCTCAGGCCGAAGAGCTGGTCGCTGGCGGCATGAAGACCGTCAACGCGGTGGCCAAGGCCGTGGCGGAAACGTGCGGTCGGGCGGTCGAGACGATCCGCCTTATTCTCAAAGCACACGACGACGCCCACCCTGGCGCGGGCATTTTCAATCGACAGATCCCC
>JALHOX010000256.1 GCA_022842805.1 Phycisphaerae bacterium
CCGCGCCGCCCCCGGCTCCGCGCATCGCCGATCCGAGCGACGCCGCGCCGACCGCGCCGCCGGCCGCCCCCGTGGTCAAGGCCACCGAGTTCTCCCCGGAGGTCGGCAAGTTCTATGTGATCGCGCAGCACTTCCCCAAGGACAAACGCGCCGATGCCGAGCGGGCGCTCGCCTTCCTGGTCGAGAAGGGCGTGCCCGCCGTGTTGCTGACCTCCAAGGAATCGAAGGAGTTTCGACTCGCCTGCACCACCCCCTTCGACGCGGCGAAAGCGGCGGAGTCGCTCATCGCGCAAGTGAAGCGGCACGGCACCGCCTACGTCGAAAACGGATACAACTTCGGCGGTTGCTATTCGAACGTGCTGCGCAAGAAGTAAAACAGTCAGATTGTAAAACGCGGAAACGGCCGCGCGACCGCCGTCATGGCGGCCTGCGGCCCGCAGGCCGACGAAAGCGCCGCGATGCCCGCGCCTCTGACAAAGACAATAAGAATTCGTGCGGGCAAAATGCCCGCGCCACCCCAATAGAGACACATGTCCACTCGCCTCGATCAACTCCTGAAGCTCGTCAAGATCGCGGGCAACGACCCGCTTTCGCATTACGGCCTGGCGCTTGAGTACATCAACCTGCAGCGCTGGACCGAAGCCGTCGCCGCTTTCGACGCGACGCTCGCGATCAATCCGCAATACTCCGCGGCGATCTATCACAAGGGCCGGGCGCAGATCGCCGCCAATCTGCACGACGAAGCCCGCGTCACGCTGACGCAGGGCATCGAAGTGGCCAAGAAGCAGGGCGACTGGAAAACCGCCGACGAAATGCGCGGCCTTTTGGAAACCATCGAATGAAGCCGGTCCGGGTTGCCATTGCGGGTTGTTGCGGACGCATGGGGCGAGCGCTGATTCGCCTCGCCGCGAGCGATGCGGCGTTGCGCGTTACGGACGCCATCACCGGCGCCAAAGACCCGCAGCTCGGCCGCGACGCCGGCGCCATCGCGGGCATCGGCGACATCGGCGTGCCGATTCGCACCGAAAGCTCAACCGAGTGCGACGTCCTCGTCGAATTCACCAACCCCGCCAGTTGCCGGGCGTGGGCGGCGTGGTGTCGCGCGAATGGCGTGGCGCTCGTCTCCGGCACCACCGGCCTCACCGATGTCGAGCACGAAGCCATCCGCGACGCGGCCCAGCGCGTGCCCGTCATCTGGGGTCCGAACATGAGCGTCGGCGTCAATCTGCTGCTCTCGCTCGTGCGACAGGCGGCCCAGCGCCTCGGCCACGATTGGGATTGCGAAATCGTCGAAGCCCACCATCGCCACAAGGCCGACGCCCCCAGCGGCACGGCCCGCGCACTGCTCAACGCCGTCTGCGCCGGCCGCGGCGACGACCCGGCCCAAGTCGCCATCTACGGCCGCGAAGGCGTCGGCGGCGGACGCATGGCCGGACAGATCGGCGTTCACGCCGTCCGCATGGGCGAGATCGTCGGCGACCATGATGTCTGCTTCGGCAGCCCGGCCGAGGTGCTCACCCTGCGACACCGCGCCCTCTCGCGCGACACCTTCGCCGCCGGCGCGCTGCGCGCGGCGAAGTGGCTCGTCGGCCGCAGCCAAGGGCTTTACACCATGCAGGATGTGCTGAGCGTCGCATGAGCGCAGCGACCGGCCCACGCAACGCATCATCTTCTTCGCCCCGCGGCGATTGGCGCGGAGCGCGCGTCACCGTGC
The DNA here is from genome assembly GCA_022842805.1 of Phycisphaerae bacterium. Taxonomy (GTDB): domain Bacteria; phylum Planctomycetota; class Phycisphaerae; order UBA1845; family Fen-1342; genus JALHOX01. Next base: position 1,715 of record JALHOX010000256.1, read on the forward strand.
TCGGCCTGGGGCGCTTCGGCGGCGGTGTGGGCGTGGCCCGCTGGCTTGCCGAGCGCGGCGCCAGCGTCACCGTCACCGATCGCGACCCGGCGGAAAAGCTCGCCGAATCCGTCGCGCAGCTCGCCGGCCTGCCGATTCGATTTCACCTCGGCGGCCACGACCTCACCCACTTCCGCGACGCCGATCTGGTCATCGTCAATCCCGCCGTGCCCGACACCGCCCCGCCGCTCGCCGCCGCCCGCGATGCCGGCGTTCCGCTATCCACCGAGATCAATCTCTTTCTCGAACGCTGCCCGGCCCGAATCGTCGGCGTTACCGGCAGCGCCGGAAAAAGCACCACCTCATCCATGCTCGCCGCCGTCCTCCGCGCCACATCCGGCACAAAGGTGTGGCTCGGCGGAAACCTGGGCGGCTCGCTGCTCGACGAACTGCCGCGCATCGGTCGCGATGATTGGGTCGTCCTCGAATTGTCGAGCTTTCAGCTCGCCCGCACCCCGCTCATCCGCTGGAGTCCGCATGTCGCCGTGCTGACCAACATCGCCCCCAACCATCTCGACTGGCACGGCACCTTCGCCCACTACTTCGCCTCAAAGCTCAACATCGTCCGTTTTCAGGACGCCGCCCGCGACCACATCGTCATCGGCCCAGATCCGCAGCTGCGCGCCGCCTTCGATCAGATGCACGGCGACTGCGCGGGAATCTGGCGCTACGCCGCCGATGCGCAGTCGTTCAGCGCCGTGCAGCAAAGCACCGCCGCCGTCGACTCCGACGATCGCCGCGTCGCCTGGCCGCAGTTCGAGCTGCGCCTGCCCGGGCTGCACAATCGCATCAACGCCGCGGCCGCGCTCGCCGTCAACGCCGCGCTCGGCTTCGACAGCGAACCGGCGATCGCCGCACTGCGCGAATTCCGCGCATTGGAGCATCGCCTCGAGCTGGTCTCGGAGCTCGAAGGCGTCCGCTACTACGACGACTCCAAAGCCACCACCCCCGAAGCCGTCGCCACCGCCATCGGATCCTTCGAAAACCCGCTGCTCATCATCCTCGGCGGCTACGACAAAGGCGCAGACCTCAGCGCCATGTGCGAGCTCGTCGCGCGACGGGCGCGCTTCGCCGCCTGCATCGGACAGACCGGCCCGAAAATCGCCGAACAGATCGCGCGCAGCGGCGGGCGGGCCGAGGTGTGCGAGACGCTGCCGCGCGCCGTCGAGGCCTGTCGTGCCGCGGCCCGTCCGGGCGACGCCGTGTTGCTCTCGCCCGGCTGCGCGTCCTGGGGCCAGTTCGTCGATTATCGCGAGCGCGGCCGGCTCTTTCGCAAACTGCTGAACGGCGACGCGCCGGCATGAAGCCGCGCCGCGTGCCGGCGACGGCCGACACAAACGCGGTCGAGCATTTGTCGAGCGCCCAAATCTCCGCCTTCCGCCGCGCGTTGCTGCGCTGGTTCCGCACCGTAAAGCGCGACCTGCCGTGGCGCCGCACCCGCGACCCTTATCAGATCTGGCTCTCCGAGATCATGCTCCAGCAGACTCGCGTCGAGGCGGTCGTGCCCTATTTCGAGCGTTTCACGCGCGAGTTCCCGACCCTCGCCGCGCTCGCCGCCGCGCCGGAGCAAAGCGTGCTAAAGCTCTGGGCCGGCCTCGGCTACTACAGCCGAGCGCGAAATCTCCATCGCGCCGCACGCCAACTCGCCCAGTCCCACGGCGGCGCAGTCCCTACAAGCGCCAGTGAATTGCAACAGTTGCCCGGCGTCGGCCGCTACACCGCCGCCGCCATCGCCAGCATCGCCTTCAACGAGCCGGCCGCCGTCCTCGATGGCAACGTAAAGCGCGTACTCGCCCGCCTCTTTGCCATCGACATGCCGATCGACGATGGACCCGTCATACGCCGCTTGTGGCAGCTCGCCCAATCGCTCCTCAGCCGCCGCTCCCCCGGCGATTTCAATCAGGCCATGATGGAACTCGGGGCGACGGTCTGCGTCCCGCGCGGACCACGCTGCATGCTCTGCCCGGTTCGAAAGCACTGCGCCGCGGCTCAGCAGGGCATCGCCGACCGACTGCCGGTGTTATCGGCCAAGCCCGCCCCGCTCGCCGTCGACCGCGCCTGCATCGCACTTCGCAACCAGCGCCACGAATGGCTCGTCGCCCAGCGGCCCGACCGCGGTCTGCTCGGCGGCATGTGGGAGTTCCTCGGCGTCGCCTTAGCCGAGGCCGCCGAGCCCGCCGCGATCGCACGCGCCTGGCAGCGGGAATTCGGCCTTCGTCCGACCTGCTTGCAGGATTGCGGCCAGGTTCGCCATCAATTCACCCATCGCGATCTCACGCTCCGCGTCTTCTCCGCCGAAACCGCCGATCGCCCCGCTCCCCGGCTCGCTGCGCACGCGGCCTTCCGCTGGGTTTCTCGCGAAGAACTGGATTCGCTGCCCCTCGCCAAGCTCGAGCGAAAGGTCCTCGCGCTCCTGCCGGCGCCGCCCGCGCCGGCCGAGACCTGAGCCAAATCAGGCGAAAATCACCCCGACGCGACGATATCATCTCCTCTGCAAGTTGACTCCCACCGCCGTCGCGGGCGTCGTCGGCGGCGAATCGCGTCGAATGTCGACGCGTGACCCGGTCGCTTTTTGCGGAAAGGCAGCTCTCGCATGCAGCCGCGCATGGTCAAGCAGACTCCCAGCGAAATCCATTTCGATCCCGCCGTAAAGCCCTCGCTCGACCCAACGACGATGTCGGGAATTCCGATTCGCCGCCAATACGGCCCGGATGACGCCCCATCGCGCGCCGATTATGACAACCGCATCGCCGACGCCGGCCGCCCGCCCTTCACCCGCGGCATGCACGGCGACATGTACCGCACCAAAGTCTGGACCATGCGCCAGTTCGCCGGCTTCGGCACGGCGCGACAGACCAATGAGCGCTTCAAGTATCTGCTGGAAAAGGGCCAGACCGGCCTCTCCACCGCCTTCGACCTGCCGACGCTCATGGGCCGCGACAGCGACGACCCCATCAGCCTCGGCGAAGTCGGCAAGTGCGGCGTCGCGGTCAGCTCGCTCGAAGACATGCGCGTGCTCTTCGACGGCATCGATCTGGCCGAGGTCAGCACCAGCATGACCATCAACGCGCCCGCCGCGATCCTGCTCGCGTTTTACATCTGCGTCGCGCGCGAGCAGGGCGTGCCGCTCAACAAGCTTCGCGGCACGCTGCAAAACGACATCCTGAAAGAGTTCCACGCCCAGAACGAATACGTCTATCCGCCCAAACAGAGCGTCAAGCTCGTCATCGACACGATTGAGTATTGCACGCAGCACATGCCGCAATGGAACACCGTCAGCATCAGCGGCTATCACATCCGCGAGGCCGGCGCCACCGCGCAGCAGGAGCTGGCCTTCACCATTCTCGACGGCATGTGCTACGTCGAAGAGTCGCTCAAGCGCGGCTTGGATGTCGACGCAATCGCCCCGCGCCTGAGCTTCTTCTGGGATGTGCATAACGAATTCTTCGAGGAAATCGCCAAGTTCCGCGCGGCGCGGCGCATGTGGTACAAGATCATGAAGGATCGCTACCACGCCAAGCAGGAGCGAAGCTGGTGGCTGCGCTGCCACGCCCAGACGGCCGGCGTCAGCCTCACCGAGCAGCAGCCGATGGTGAATGTCGTCCGCGTCGCCTATCAGGCGCTGGCCGCGGTGCTGGGCGGCACGCAGAGCCTCCACACCAACAGCATGGACGAGACGCTGGCTCTGCCGACGGAAAACGCGGTGAAGGTCGCGCTACGCACGCAACAGGTCATCGCCGAGGAGACCGGCGTCACACGCACCGTCGATCCGCTGGGCGGCAGCTACTTCATCGAGGCCCTCACCGACGAAATGGAGAAGCGCGCCACCGCCTTCATCGACCACGTTTACAAGACCTACGGCGGCGTACTGCCCGCCACCGAACAGGGCTACTTCCGCCGCGCGATCGCCGAGAGCAGCGCCAAATTCGGCGAAGAGTTTGACCGCGGCGAACGGGTGATGATCGGCGTAAACAAGTACGTCGAAGACGACTACGAGCGCATCCCGATCTTGAAGATCGATCAGGCGGTGGAGGCCGAGCAGGTTGGCAAGCTCCGCACCATGCGCACCCGCCGCGAGGGCACGCCGGCGATGCGCGAGCGTCATCGCAAAGCGCTCCAGACCCTTCGCGAGACGGCGAAAGCCGGCGGCAACGTGATGCCGGCCCTGATCGAGGCCAGCGAAGCGCTGGCGACGGTGGGCGAGATGATGGCGACGATGAAGGAAGTCTACGGCGGCTACGACGGCGGGCCGGAGCTGTAAACTACCGTATGGTGTAGACTCAGCCGTAATTCGAGCGACTTAGCGAATTTGCGACTGTAGTTTGCGTCAATCGCGTCGGATTCGGGCATGAAGTATCGCGACCTAGTTCGAATGATCGAGCGCGATGGTTGGGTGTTGATCCGCACAGAGGGCAGCCATTGCCAGTATCGTCATCCGCGAAAACCGGGGACTGTGACGGTGCCGGCGGGCGGTAAACAGGGCCGCGACGTCCCACCCGGAACGCTGCGCAGTGTGCTGAGACAGGCTGGACTAGAGGATCGATCATGAAGTACGCAGTGGTTGTTGAGCGCGCGCAAGACGGCAGTTACTCGGCATATGTCCCCGATCTGCCCGGATGTGTGTCATGCGGAGACACGCTCGACGAAGTCCGTGCGGCCATCGCCGGAGCGATTCAGCTGCATATTGAATCACTTCGAGAAAACAACGAGCCCGTTCCACCCGCGTCGGCGCTGACGATGACGGTCGACGCCGCATAGGCGCTGTTTTTGGAGGTTGCTCGGCTGGCTTTTCCGCATTCGAAGGGAGAGATCATGCCCCACATCTCCTCCCGCACCCCCGAAGGAATCCCCGGCCGCTGCCCGATCTGCCAGAACGAAGTC
>JALHOX010000257.1 GCA_022842805.1 Phycisphaerae bacterium
TCTTTTCTTTTCTTTTCTTTCTTTCTCCTCCTCCTCCTCCTCCTCCTCCTCACATTCCCTTCATCCTCACACAGGCTTTGAGCGTGTCTGGTGCATGGCGCACCGCCGTGGCGCCAATGACATTGCCATCGGCTACGACGAGGGCGTCATCGCGGTCTTCGTCGTTTCGCCCTGGCAGTGGGAACAGCACGATTGGGGGGCAATGCGGATCCAATTCATGTTGCGAAATGTCCGGGCGCTGGCGGAGCGGCTGGGGGATCTGAACATTCCGATGCTGCGGGTCAACGCGCCGACGTTCGCCGATGCGCCCCAGGCGCTGCTCACACTGGCACAAGCCCACCACTGCAACGCGCTCTATTTCAACGACGAATACGAAGTGAACGAACTGGAGCGCGACGCGGCGGCGGAGAAGCTCTTCGCGGCAAAGGGCCTCGCCGTGAAGCGCTTCTGCGATCAGACCGTGCTCGATGTTTCGCAGATCCGCACCGGCGAAGATCGCTTCTACTCGGTCTTCACCCCCTTTCAGCGCGCCTGGCGAGCGGCGTTCGCAAAGCAGGGCGACGCGGGCGTGGTCGCGTCGCCGCGGAAGCAGCGGGGCGAACCGGTCGGCGTGAGGGCGGTGGAGGGGTGGAGGGGGGAGGGGGCGGAAGAAGAAGCCAATAGTCGGCCCGACCTATGGCCGGGCGGCGAGCTCGTCGCCCAAAAGCGCCTCGCCGCCTTTGTCGAGAAGCGCATCGCTGGCTATGGCGACAATCGCGATTTCCCCGGCATCAACGGCACCAGCATCATCTCGCCCTATCTGGCGGTCGGCGCCATTTCGCCCCGGCAATGCGTGCAGGCGGCGCTCGACGCGAACGACGGCCAGCTCGAGCGCGGCGCGAGCGGCGTCGTGAAGTGGATCAGCGAGGTCGTCTGGCGCGAGTTCTATCGCCATGTGCTGATCGGCTGGCCGCGCGTCTGTCGAAATCGCGCCTTCAAGCCGGAGACGGAGAAGATTCGCTGGGAAGACGATGAGCGAAGATTCGAGGGATGGGCCGCGGGCCGCACCGGCATCCCGATCGTCGACGCCGGCATGCGCCAACTCGCGCAGACCGGCTGGATGCACAACCGCGTCCGCATGATCGTCGCCATGTACCTCGCCAAAGACCTCTTCCTCGACTGGCGTCGCGGCGAGGCCCACTTCATGCGCCACCTCGTCGATGGCGACTTCGCCAGCAACAACGGCGGTTGGCAATGGTCGGCGTCGACGGGCACCGACGCCGCGCCCTATTTCCGCATCTTCAACCCCATGACGCAGGCGGAGAAATTCGACCCCGACGCCGAGTACATCCGCCGCTTTGTGCCCGAGTTGGCCTCGCTGACGGCGGATCAGATCCACGCCGACCCGGACGAGCGCCTCTGGCCGCGCACGATCGACTATCCGCGCCCGCTGGTCGAGCGGGCGAAGGTCCGCGATCGCGTGCTGGCGGAATTCCAACGAGTAAAAGGCGGCTGACCTCGGCCGCGGGGCGAGCGCCCGTAGCAGCCCACGGTTTGTAGCGGCCTGCGTCCCCGATGGTCGACGATGTGCCTGTAGCGGCCCGCGGCTCGGAGGCCGACGAAAACAACGTCGCCGACCCCGCCAACACCAAACGTCCTCGCGATCTTCATTCCGCCAACAATGATGCGACGATTACATTCCACTCAATGCCCGATCCAAACGCAACGAATGGCGACTCCGGATCGCGCGCGGAACCTCCGCCGCTGACGACGCCGACTGCCGCCGACCGCTCCGATTGGCTCTGCCTCGAATGCGACTACTCCCTCGCCCACACCAAGGAAGACCGCTGTCCGGAGTGCGGCACGGCGTTTTCGCCCGAACGCTACGCGGTTATTTACTCCGATCGCACCATTCCGAGCTTTCCCTGGGACGAGGGGCGGAGTTTTGCGAATTGGTGGCAAACGGCGCGAATAGTACTCTTGAGACCGCGCGAGTTCCGCGAGCGAATCTCTGCCTCGCCAAACGGGTGGGCGGCGTTCGACTTCGCTTGCTTCACGTACGCGACGATGTTCGTCGTCGTCAACGGCGCCGTGGCGATCACCGTGGCGCTCAATGAGTGCTTCGCGACGGGCATCGGGATGGCGCCGAATCAAAGGATTTTCATGCTTTCGGCTCCGTGGCCGATGATCCTCTGGGCCGGTGAATGTGCGTTGGCGACGGTCGCGGGAAACGTGGTTCAGGCTCGCGAACAACGCAACTCGGTCGCGACATGGGAGGTCGTGCTTCACTATCACTCGGTATTCGCGTTGCTTCTTGGCACATTCGTCGCTGCGACCCTGGTGGCGGCGCAAGTGCTCGGCCTCTGGTTGTTCGACCACCCCGGCTACGCCGCCGCCGTGCATGCCATCGCGGGCTGGCCCATCCTCCTCATCGCGACCTTCGTGGTGCTGCTGTGGGAGTTTCGCGTCGAGCGCGCGTTCGCCCTCCTGAGCCGCCCTCACCGCCACCGCTATCCCGGCCTGTTGCTTCTCCGGCTGTTGGTGACAGGGCTAATGGCCGTTCACATCTCCTGCGGCGGGCTTCAACTGTTTGTGGCACAGATGCTGCTTCATCCGGAACTCGCCGATTGACCGACATCGCCGCGATCCGCCCAGAATTTTCACAGAACCCCTTGCGTGTTCGGCTTCTGTTTGTATAGTAATGATGTAAAGTCGAATCAGCACCGCATCCATGTCGGGAGCAGGCCGTGAGCGAGAAGAAGGACGACAAGCGCGAGGAAAATCGCGAAGGTGCATTGAAAAGCGCCATCGCCCAGATCGAAAAGTCCTACGGCAAAGGGGCGATTCAGTTCCTCGACGGCAATCGCGGCGCCTCGGTCGACGGCATTTCGACCGGCGCACTCTCGCTCGACATCGCCCTCGGCGGGCGCGGCGTCCCGCGCGGCCGCGTGATCGAGGTCTTCGGGCCGGAATCATCGGGCAAGACGACGCTCACGCTGCACCTCATCGCCGAGGCCCAGCGCGCCGGCGGCGCCGCCGCGTTCATCGACGCCGAACACGCCTTCGACCCCTCCTGGGCCAAGCGCATCGGCGTCAACCTCGAAGAGCTGATGGTCAACCAGCCCAACTCCGGCGAAGAAGCGCTCGAGATTTGCGAGCTATTGGTAAGGTCCAACGCGATCGACGTGGTCGTGGTCGACTCCGTCGCCGCCCTCGTGCCCAAGCAGGAGCTCGAAGGGCAGATGGGCGACTCCATGGTCGGTGTTCAGGCCCGCCTGATGAGTCAGGCCATGCGCAAGCTCACCGCCGTCTCCGCCAAGAGCCGCACCTGCATCGTCTTCATCAACCAGATCCGCGAAAAGATCGGCGTCATGTACGGCAGCCCCGAAACGACGCCGGGCGGACGTGCGCTCAAGTTCTACAGCTCGGTCCGCATCGACATCCGCCGCATCGGGCAGATCAAGGACGGCGAAGCGATCATCGGCAACCGCACGCGGGCCAAGGTCGTCAAAAACAAGATCGCGCCGCCCTTCCGCGAGACCGAGTTCGACATCCTCTACGAATGTGGCATCAGCACCGAGGCCGACACGCTCGACGTCGCGACGCAGGCCGGCATCGTCCAGCGTCAGGGCACGTGGTACGCCTATGGCGAAATGAAGCTCGGCCAGGGCCGCGACAACGCCCGCCAATTCCTCCGCGACAATCGCGAGACGTTCCACCAGATCCGCAAAGCCGTCCTCACCGCGCACGAGGCGACGCTCGTCAGCGATCAGGCGAAAACCGCTCGGCCGGCGGAGCACGCCTCCGACGACGACGAATCCGGCGAAAAGAGTGCCGCGATCACCAATGGCCGCGCGATGGGCACCGCGACCGCCAAGCCCAACGGTCGCGCAGAGAAGAAAGCCGCCGCCGCGGCCTCGCGGAAAGGCAAGTAGCGAGGACGTTTCGAGGTGCGAGTGCAGAGTGTCGAGTGAAAGAAAAAGCTCGCGATTTGGAGTCTTCTGTCTTCAACTCGCAACTCTGCACTCGAAACTCGAAACTGTGTCTTTAGGGAACCGTAAATCCGCCGTCGACGCGCAGATCGTGGCCGTTGACGAACGACGACTCGCCGCTCGCAAGCCACAAGACGGCGGACGCGATCTCTTCCGATTTGCCGAGGCGACCGACCGGGTGGAGGTTGGTCAGATATTCGCGCATGCCGGGCGCTTGCGTGAAGCGGTCGAGCATCTCGGTCTCGATGCCGCCGGGGCTGACCTGATTGATGCGAATGCCCTCTTTGGCGACTTCGAGCGCCGCGGAGCGGGTGAGGCCGAGCACCGCGTGCTTGCTGGCGATGTAAACCGCCGCGCCGGGCATGCCGACCGACGACGCGATCGATCCGTTATTGATGATCGCTCCGCCGCCGCCCTGTTTCCGCATCTGGCGGATTTCGTGCTTCATCGAAATCAGGACGCCCAGCACGTTGGCGTTGAAGATCGTGTTGTAGTTTTCGACCGTCTCTTCGGCGACAACCGTGCACTTGCCCTCGGTGCCCGAGTTGTTGAAAGCAATGTCGAGCCGGCCAAACTTGGCGACGGTCTCCCGAACGGCGGCTTCGATGTCGGCCTCGCGGGTCACGTCGGTGCGGACAAAGTGCGCCTCGCCGCCGGCCTTGCGAATCTCGTCGGCGACGGCCCGGCCGTTGGCCTCGTTGCGGTTGGCGATGACGACCTTTGCGCCTTCTTTTGCAAAGGCGATCGCGGTGGCTTTGCCGATGCCCGTGCCGCCGCCGGTGACGAGTGCGACTTTTCCGCTGAAGCGTGCCATCAAAGAAGCTCCTGCAAGTGGGTGGGGGCGAGCATGCCGGAGGTACGATCGCGGCAGGCTCGTTGCCTGTCTACGATGCTTGCGCGGGCGGCCGGGTTGCCGGATTCCGGATTTCAATCGTCCGTGAAACGGCGCTGCCTGGGTTGAAGCAATCGACGACCGGCCGGCAATTGTGTTTCACGTGAAACACACTTGCGCGACGCAAACGGGATGCCGCGCGCCGGCGGCGGCGTGGAGGTTGGTGGATTTCGGCGGACTTTGCGACGAAGAACATGCCGACGCGAAAGCCGTCGGCATGGCGCCCGAAAATTCACCCAGAAACTCGGCTCGGCGAGGCGCCATTTTGCTGAACGAACTCCAAATCAGCGGTTTTCGCAGCCTGCGCGAGTTTCGCATCGCGCTGGCGCGGGTCACGCTCGTCGTCGGAGCGAATGGCGTCGGGAAGACGAATCTCTATCGCGGCATCGAGCTGCTCAAGCACGCCGCGTGCGGACGGCTGACGGAGTGCGTCGCCCGGTCGGGCGGCATGGACGCGCTGCTCTGGGCCGGGCAACGGAAAATCAAGGAAGCGCGTCGCGTGGCGATTCGGGCGCGGTTTCATGATCTGTCGTATTCGATGGAGATCGGCGTGCCGCCGCCGATATCGGAGGATGAGAAAAAGCACGGCGATCCGACGATGTTTCGCTCCGATCCGCTGGTGAAGGTCGAGCAGATCGCGCCGGCGGACGCGCCGCGGGCCGTGCTGTGCGATCGCGACCGCGCGTCGCTGCAGTTTCGCGGCGAGCGCGGGCGCATGGAGCGGCATCCGCTGATGCTCGATGAGGGAGAGTCGCTGTTGACGCAGGTGCGCGATCCGGATCGCTTTCCGGAGGCGGCGCTTTTGGCACAGCGCTTCCGCGATTGGCGATTTCACCACGAGTTTCGCTGCGACGCGGAGGCGCCGGCCCGCCGTCCGCAATTCGCCGCCCGGACGCCGAGCATGTCCGACGACGGCTCAAACCTCGTCTCCGCTTTGCGGACGATTCACGAGGTCGGCGACGCGCCGCGACTGCACCGGCACCTGAGCGCGGTGCTGCCAAAATGGAACTGGGGATATTCGGGGTCGGAGATCTGGCTGACCTATGTGCCGGGAGAGTTTCAGCGAGCGTTCGACCTGCGTGACGCGTCGGACGGCACGCTGCGGTATCTCTACCTGGTCGCGATCCTGCTCAGCCCGCGCCCGCCGGAGTTGCTGGTGCTTAACGAGCCGGAGGGCAGCTTGAACGAGCGGCTACTCGGGCCGCTGGCGGAGTTGATCTTGAGCACGCCGGCGACGACGCAGGTCTTGGTGACCACGCATTCGACGGAGCTGGCGAAGCTGGTGGCGGGCGGGGACGGGGCGGCGGTGGTGAAACTGCGGATGGATCGAGAGGGGGCGACGGTGGTTGGGCGAGACGGAGCGGAGGAGGCGATTTCGTAAGGTGCCCGTGGCGCGGCAAAAGGAGCAAAGGAGCTGGGGCCAAGCGGCGGCGCGGAGAATCGCGGACTTCGCCACGAAGAACATGCCGACGCAAATGCCGTCGGCTTGGCACCCAACCCGGGCACGGCACCCGACCCGAGGCTTATCCCCAAAAAACCTGGGCTACTAGGTCGCGCCGCCGAGGCCCGAGCCGGTGAAGCCGCCCGCGCCCATGCTGCCGCCGCCCATTCCGCCGCCGCCCATGCCGCCCGGGCCGCCGCCGCTGAGGGCGGTCGCCAGTTGGACGAAGCGCATGCGCAGTTCGTAGAGCGTGGCGTCGACGAGTTTCTTTTCGTCGGCGGTGAGATTGCCCTTGGTCTTTTCGTCCAGCACGTGGATCAGGTCG
>JALHOX010000258.1 GCA_022842805.1 Phycisphaerae bacterium
AAAGCCCTGATTAAACCGCCCGCCCAACTCGGTGACGCGCGCGTCCGCATTGGCGAAGGTGCGCTCGACCGTCCCGAGTGATTTCCGCGCCTCGGAGATCAGCGCCGTCGCCTCATCGGTCGCGGTCTTCAGCTTGGCGGCGATCTCCTTCCCGTCTTCGGTCGCCTTATAGAGGTTCGTAATCGTGTCGCGCAGTTGCGATTGCGTCTGCGGTTCGCCGATCAGATTTGTCATGCTCGCCATCAGTTGATCGAACCGCGCCACCGCGGTCGAGAGATTGCCGCGGCCTTCGCCCATGGCGTCGGCCTGCGCCGGCGTGCGCTGACCGAGGATCTCGTGCAGATCTGTCAGCACGGGGTCCAGCGCCCGCCCCGTCTGGCGAATCTGCTCGGCGGTGTTGGTCACCGTGCTGACGAGGTTGCTCGGAAAGATCGATTCCACCGCGCCCAAAACCCGCCCCGTGATCCGCGCGCCGGGCCCCAACGCCGGATTGGTCGAAGGCCCCGGCTCAATCCGAATCTCCGGCCGCCCCTGGCCGAAGACCGGCTCATTCGTCACCGCCGTGCTGCCATCGGGAATCGTGTATTTGTTGTCGATCGCCACCAGCACGCGCACGTTGTAATCCGCGTCGAGCCGTGCCGCGTCGAAAAGCCCCACCTCCATCACACGCCCGACCTGAATGCCGTTCACCGTGACGACGTTGCCGGCCCGAATGCCGCCCGCGGCGGGAAACTGGATTTCGAGCGCGTAGGTGTTGCTGGTCGCCAGCCAGGTCGGATTCTGTCCGAACAGCACCGCCAGCGCCGCCAGCCCGCCAAGCCCCAGCAGCACAAAAACACCGACCAACACATCCCGTCGCAGCGACTGCATTCACTTGCTCCCGATTGCGGCTCGCGGCTCGCAGGCCGACGAACTCCCCGTCCGATCACCCGACGGGGCGGCGTTCGTCGGCCGGCGCGGACGCCCGCCAACACTTCATACCCGCGACCGCGCATTTCGCAGCCGCGTTGTCCCCTTGTCGGTAGACTCTTACAATCATACGTCAGACAAGGAGTTCGCGGTGGCAGCACCTTACGACGGCAAGACCATCGTCGTGGTCGACGACGATCCCGACATTCTCGCGGCGATTAACGCGGCCTTGGGCGATTCCGGCGCCAAGCTGCTGACCGCGTCGGCGGGCAACGCCGGCCTGCGGCTCATCGAGCAAAATAAGCCCGATGTCGTCATTCTCGACATCATGCTCCCGGAAAAATCCGGCTTCCTCGTGCTCGAAAAGCTGCGCCAAGGCATCCCGCGCAACGACAAGCCGCACATCATCATGATCACCGGAAACCAGGGCAAGCGCCACCAGCAGTACGCCGAGTCGCTCGGCATTCGCGAATATCTGCACAAGCCTTTCTCGATGGAAGTGATGATCGAGAAGGTTGAGAAGTGGCTCAAGGCCTGATGCATCGCGCCGCCGAGCCCGGCGCGAATCGGCCGACTCCCGAAGCGACGGTGGCGTAAATGACCCCCGCGCTCTCCGTACTCCTCGATTCCTACGGCGCGGATGCTCGCCAGGCCTTCGCCCGCGCCCGCCGCGATGGCTTCGCCCAGATCGAAGCCGGCACCCTCGTCGGCGATCTTCGCCCTTCAGAATTATCCACCAGCGGCCGTCGCCATCTGCTGCGCGTCTTGCGCGATCAGGGATTGTCCCTCGCCGGGCTCGCGGTCGAACACGCCGGCGCCGGCCTGGCCGATCTCCAATTCGCCGACCGCCGCCTGGCCGAAGCCCGCGCCGCACTCGAACTCGCCGCCGATCTCGGTGTTCCCCGCGCCACCATCCGCGTCGCCGGCTGGGACAACGCCGAGACCGGCGCCGCCGCCAGGCAGATCCTGGAATCGCTCGCCAACGACGCCGACCGCTTTGGCGTGCGAATCGCGATCGGCGCGAGCGACCCGGAGATCGCCAAGCTGAGCGACGCGGTCGAAAAGCTTCGCGCCCCGGGCCTCGGCATTTTGCTCAGCAGCACCGCCGCCGTCCGCCCCGAGGCGGACATGCAGCGGGTCGCCCGCCTCGCCGCCGCCGTGCGCCTGCGAGACGGCTTCGTCCGCGGCGAAAGCTGGGAGGAAACCCCGCTTGGTGCGGGCCAGGTCGATTTCCGCGCCCTGCTGGCGGAGCTCGCGACGGCCGAGTTTTCGCAAGACCTCACGCTGCAACGCGCCGCCGCCGCCCGCGACGTTGACGCTCTCCGCCGCGACCGCGACACTATCTCGGCAATGTTGGGCGGCGGTCCCCGATAGCGGTCGGGAAACACAGGACTACGATCGGCCCGCCTGTTTGGAAACCGAAATCATCAACAACATGGATCGGCGGTGTGGAATGAGGCGTTCGGGCTTGATGTCTTGGTCACACTCTCTCTGGGCGGCAGCTTTGGCGGGCTTCGCGACGGTCGCAACGGCTCAGGTGCAGGTCGAGGCGAATCGCGCCGCGGGTGCGATGCCCGCTTCCGCGCCCGCCTCGGCGCCGGCCTCCATGCCGGTCACGGTCTACAGCCAGGGCCCCATGCGGGTCGAGATCGCCGCGCTGCTCGAACAGCGCTTCCGCTATCTCGATCAATCCATGCAGCAGACCCGCCCGCCGGAACTGCGCTTTCAGGTGCGCGTCGCGGGCGAAAACGTGACCAAGGTCGCCCGCTATGGCCAGTTGATCCTCGACGAAGTCGTAGACGACACCGGCCTTCCGCTGGTCGATGCAACCAAGCTCACCGAAGCCCAGCGCACGCAGACGCGCCTCTCGAGCATGCCGCCCGAGCGCCTCGCCGAACAAGGCCTGCTTTTGGTTGGCGAAGCCAAAGCAGCCGCCCGCGCCGCGAAAACGCTCAAGACCATGCGCGGCAGCGTCAAAATCGTCTACGCCGACGGGTTCGAGGAGGTGACCATCCTCAACCCGCTGCAATACGTCGGCCAGGGCATCGAAGATTCGCGGCTCAAGGCGATGGGCATCGAGATCAGCATCGCCAAGACCGACCAGTTCGAACCGGCCTATGAGCCCAAGAAGGGCCTCGCCCTCAAGATCAAGACCGGCGACGACCGCATCCGCTCAATCGAGTTCTTTGACGCCTGGATGAAGAATATCCGCGCCCGCCCTCAGCCCGTCCTGAGCAAAGACGAGACCGAATTCGCCCAATATCGCCTGCTCGGCGGCGAGCTCGACGACAAGTCGCAGATGGTGATCAAGGTCTTCAAAAACGTTCGCGAAGATGTCGTGAAGTTTGACTTCAAAGACGTCGAACTGCCGTAATTCACCGGGCAACGCCGCGGCCGTGCCGGTAGCTCCAACGCTCCGCGCCGCCGCGCCGCCGGTGCCTCCCCACAAAAAATCGAGCGACCATCGTGTCGCCATAAGGAGTGTGCGATGACGATGGTCTCTCTAACGCTTTGGCTGCTCTGCTTTCAGGCCGCCACAAGCGCCCCGACATCCGCCCCCGCCTCCGCCGCTGCGGCCGGCAAGAACGACCCGCGCCGCGCCGCGGTGAAAATCTTCACCTCCCAGTCGGCCCCCAACATGTTCCGCCCTTGGGAAGTCCGCCCGCCGCAGGAAACCACCGGCTCCGGCGTGATCCTCGAAGGCGGCCGCATTCTTACCAATGCTCACGTCGTCAAAGACGCCGTGCAGATCTTCGTGCAGCCCAACCAGTCGTCCGAGCGGCTCGACGCCGAGATTGAATACTTCAGCGAAGACGGCGACCTCGCCACGCTCCGGCTCGACGACCCCAGCGCCATCGCCGACCGCGCCGGTCTCTCGCTCGCCGACGGCCTGCCCAAGCTCCAAACCAAGGTCGAAGTCCTAGGCTATCCCACCGGCGGCGACACGCTCAGCGTCACCGAAGGCGTCGTCTCGCGCATCGAGTACGCCAACTACTACGGCGACACCGGCCACCTCCGCATTCAGGTCGACGCCGCCATCAACCCCGGCAACAGCGGCGGGGCGGCCGTCGCCGGCGGTCAGGTCATCGGCGTCGTCTTCAGCCGCCTGAGCCAGTCCGACAACATCGGCTACATCATTCCCGCCCCGGTCGTGCGCCAGTTCCTCGCCGACTTCGAGAGCGACAAAAAGCTCGACGGCTTCCCGCGCATCGACCTCATGCTCGCCACCCTCGAAAACCCCACCATCCGCCGCTATCTCAAGCTCGAGCGCGAGCAGACCGGCGTCGTCATTCACCGCGTCAACGACCCCGAGCTTCAGCCGCTGCTCAAGCCCTGGGACATCATCACCGCCTGCGAAGGCAGCCCGATCGACAACCTCGGTATGGTTTCGGTCGAAGACGAGCTGCGCATCGCCTGGCCCTATCTCGTCGCGAAAAAAGCGCCCGGCAGCAAGGCCAAAATGTCGATCATCCGCGCCGGCAAGGCGATGGACATCGACATTCCCACGACGACCAACCCGCAGCGCCTGATCCAAAAGATGCACACCCAGCGGCCGACCTACTTCATCTACGGCGGCATCGTCTTCTCGCCCGCCACCGCCGAGCTGTGCGTTCAGGCCGGCCAGGGCTGGATGGCCTACCTCGGCACCAGCGGCCGCCTCATCACGCGCCGCATCAACGAGTATCGCGCCACGCCCGATTTCGAATTGGTCGCGACGTGCAGCCCGATCCTGCCGCACAAAATCAACAAGGGCTACCGCCTCGACGCGCTCTCGATCGTGACGCACGTCAACGACACGCCCGTGAAGAACCTGCGGCACATGATCGAACTCATCAAAGCCAACAAGGAGCCCTTCATCATCTTCCGCTTCGAAGATGAATACGAGGAGAAGATCGTCCTCGACCCGAAGGAGGTCGAAGCCAACAACGCCCAGATCCTCCTCCAAAACAACATCCCCGCGGCGTGCTCCGCCGACCTTCGCGACCTCTGGCCGCAATAAGGGAATGTCGAACTAGCGAATTGCGAATAGAGATTTAAGAAGAAGTAGGGCAGGCCGCGGTACTCCGCGCCCTGCCTTTTTTGCTGCCCATTTTTTGACCAAGCAGAGATTGCTCGAGTCGCGTGGCTCGCGCAACGGTAGGCTTGTTTTTCATCTACGATGAGGGGATGTCCACGAAAGATCGCACGGAAGAAAAGCCGCGACCGGTCCCGTGGGAGCTCCGTGGCCTGCCTGAGCTGGAGCTATTCGAGTCAACCTCGCAAAGGAATATCGCGATCGAACGTCGCCGCGCCGAATTTCGCGACTCATCGCGCTGGGAATTCCAACGCTTACTCCTGATTATGGTACCTGGCACGATTCTCGCCGACGCGGTTGCGAACTATCTAAACCAAGCCATCGGGGCATCACGCGGCCTCAAGCTTCTCTTGTACTTGGTTCTTTCGACTCCCGCGATGTCGGTTGCCTGGTGGTTAATTCGCCGCTCTTCTGCCAAATCCCTCCGCGAATCGCTGCTCTCCCTCGGCATCCCCGTCTGTCGTGGCTGCGGCTACTGCCTCCGAGGCCTCCCGCCCGACTCCTCCCGCTGCCCCGAATGCGCCCGCCCGCTCGACGCCGAAACGAAAAAGCTACTCGACAAGTAGCGGCCTGCGGCTCGCAGGCCGACGAAAGCGAAACGTAGCGCTAATCGCTACCCCGCACCCCTTCTGCATTCTGCATTCTTCATTCTGCATTTCATTCGCTATTCGAAATTCGCTATTCGCTATTCTCTTTCGCTTCCTACATCTGCTCAATCGCCTCAATCCCCACCAGGCTCAGCCCCAGCTTCAGCGTCCGCGCCGTCAGATCACACAGGTTCAGCCGCGCCCCGCGCACCGCGACATCATCCACCAGCACCGGACACGACTCATAAAACCGCATGAAGTCCGAAGCAAGGTCATAGAGATACGCACACAGCACATGCGGCATCAGATCCGCCACGATCGCGTCCAGCGTCTCGCGGAAGCGCGCTAAGCGCAGACCCAGCGCCCGCTCCGTCGTGTGTTCGAGGCGAACGGCTCCAGAAGCCGTGCCGCCGCCCGGCCCGCCGCTCGTCTCCGCCGCCTTGCGATGAATCGAGCGGATGCGGGCATACGCATACATCAAATAGGGCGCCGTGTTGCCCTGAAACGCCAGCATCTGATCCCAGTGAAACACATAATCGCCATTCCGATCGCGAGCCAAATCAAAATACTTGATCGCCCCGATCCCCACCCGCCGCGCGATCTCGCGCATCTGCGCATCGCTGAGCCGCCGCGGCGGCGCGCCGCCCGATTCAGAAACCGCCGGGCCGCCGGCGCTCCCCAATTCGCTATTCGCTATTCGCAATTCGCTATTCGCCGCCTCCCCGCGCTCCCGTTCCAAAAGAAGCTCGTAAGCGCGTTTCTCCGCTTCATCGAGCAGATCGCGCAGCTTCACATTCCCGCCGTCGCGCGTCTTCAGCGGCTTGCGGTTTTCGCCCAGAACACTGCCAAACGCAACATGCTCCAGGCGCGCACCATGATCCCACCCCAGCGCCCGCGCCGCCGCGAAGAGCATCTCGAAGTGCAGCTTCTGCGGCGCGCCCACGACATAAATCACCC
>JALHOX010000259.1 GCA_022842805.1 Phycisphaerae bacterium
GGCCGCCGCCGACCAGATGAGGGCGGCTCAGCAGAAGGCTGACGGGGTCATCAAGGAGGCCGAGGTCGCGGCGCAGAAGAAGTTGCTGGAGGTCATGCAACGGTTCGAGAAAGATTCTGCCGCGACGCGCGAGGAGATCAAGCAGGCCGAAAAGCGCATTGAGAAGCGCGAGGACGGGCTCGATAAGAAGCTCGACGTATTGACGACCAAAGAGCGGAACATCGAGCGCTTGCAGGAGCAGGTGGCCGCGCGCGAGAAAGAGGCCGAGATCGATCGCAAGCGGGCGGCGGAGCTGGTCGACCAGCAGAAGAACGAATTGCTCAAGATCGCCAAGCTATCGCGCGAGCAGGCGCACGAGCTGGCGCTGCGCAAACTCGAGTCCGAGGTGGAGCACGAAGGCGGCAAGATCGTCGAACGGATCATCGGTCGGGCCGAGGAAGAGGCCAAAGACCGCGCGCGATACATCACGATCAACGCGATTCAGCGATTTGCAGCCGAGCATACGTGCGAGGCCGTCGTGCGGACGATCGATGTGCCGTCGGACGACATGAAGGGCCGCATCATCGGTCGCGAGGGCCGCAATATCCGATCGTTTGAGAAGGCCACGGGTGTGACCGTGATCGTCGACGACACGCCCGGCGTGGTGACGGTTTCGTGCTATGACCCGGTCCGCAAGGAGATCGCCGGCCGCTCGCTCGACAAATTGGTTCGCGACGGGCGCATTCACCCGACGCGGATCGAGGAGATCGTGGCCGAGGTGACCAAGGAGGTTGAGCAATCCATCGTCGAGGCCGGCAAGAAGGCGGCGCTGGAGGCCAACGTCAACGGCGTCAATCGGAAGATTCTCGACGTGCTGGGGCGGCTGCAATATCGCACGAGCTACGGCCAGAATGTGCTCCGGCACAGCATCGAGGTGGCCCATTTGTGCGGGTTGATGGCTAGCGAACTGGGGCTCGACGCCGATCTGGCGCGGCGCTGCGGTTTGTTGCACGATGTGGGCAAGGCGATTCCGCACGACGAGGCCGAAGGCAGCCACACAAAAACGGGCATGGATTTGTGTCGGCGGTACGGCGAGCCCGACCCGGTCGTGAACGCGGTCGGTGGGCACCACAACGATATTCCCGCAACGCATCCTTACACGCCGCTGGTGACGGCGGCCGACGCGATCAGCGCCGCACGGCCGGGCGGGCGGCGCGAGTCGTTGGAGCGCTACATCAAGCGCTTGCAGGAGTTGGAGGGGATCGCGACCGGATTTGACGGCGTGCGCATGGCCTACGCGATCGAAGCGGGGCGCGAGGTGCGGTGCATCGTCGATCCGGTCAGCATCGACGACAAATCGTCGCTCAAGCTGGCCCGCGATATCGCGCGGCGGATCGAAGAGCAGATGGTGACCTTCCCGGGCGATATCAAGGTGACCATCTTGCGCGAGGTGCGGGCGACGGAGTTCGCGATCAGCGGTCGCGGAAAGACGGCCTTCGAGAAGGAAGACGAGGTCATCTGAGCCTGGCCGAGCTTTCGGGGGGGGGCGGCGCGGCCATCCTCGGACGGCGGGCGTGGGCCGGGGCGTGGCGGAGCGGCCACAATCCGCGCGTCGACCCGTTGTCCGACGGATCGCGGTCGGCTATCTTCTCCGATCCGGCTGACGGCGGCCCGCGCGGGTCTTCGGCAGTGCGGTGTGGAGAGGTGCCAGAGCGGCTGATCGGGCTGGTTTCGAAAACCAGAGATAGGGTAACTTATCCGGGGGTTCGAATCCCCCCCTCTCCGTTATCGAGCGGGAATTCGGACCGCGTCGCGAACTATCGCCGACGCGCGTCCGCCGGGAAAAACCGCGATGGATCTACCCGCCCCCAACTCCCTTTCGCAGATCGGCTTGCGCGTCCTGCCCGGCACGGCGTCGCCGAGCGATCCATCCGCTGCTCCCCCCAAAGCGCATTTGCTGGGACTGTCTCCTGATGAATTGAAGGCATGGGTCGCGTCGGATTTGCAGCAGCCGGCGTGGCGGGCGGGGCAAATTCTTGAGTGGATCTATCGCAAAGACGCGCGCGATTTCGCGGCAATGAGCAATCTCTCCGCCGCGCTGCGCGAGCAGCTTCGCGAGCGGGCGATGATCTATGCGGGCAACGTGGCACGCGAGTCGGTTTCTGAGGCCGGCGACGGCACGACCAAGCTACTCGTGCAATGGCCCGACGCCGCCACGGTCGAATGCGTCTGGATCCCCACCGACGAGCGCGACACGGCCTGCATCTCGTCACAGGTCGGCTGCCCGGTGGGCTGTCGCTTCTGCGCCAGCGGCCTGGATGGCGTGGTGCGAAATCTGACGGCGGGTGAGATTGTCGAGCAGGCGCTGCTGATTCGGTCGCGGATTCGCGCAGCGGCGAATGATCCTGCAGCCCGGCTGGACAACATCGTCTTCATGGGCATGGGCGAGCCGCTCGCAAACTACGACAATGTCGTTCGTGCGATTCGCATTCTCAATCATCCCGACGCATTCGGACTCGGCGCGCGCAAGATCACGCTCAGCACGGTCGGGCTGCCGGTGCAGATTCGGCGGCTGGCGGAGGAGGGGGTGCAGCTCAATCTGGCGCTCTCGCTGCACGCGCCGAATGAGACGCTGCGGCGCGAGCTGATCCCATGGGGCAAGGTGCCGTTGCCCGATCTGCTGGACGCCTGCCGCTATTACTTCGAGAAGACAGGCCGCGAGATCACGCTCGAATACATTCTGCTGCGCGACGTGAACATGAGTCCGCAACATGCGCGCGAATTGGCCGAAGTCGCGCGATCTCTGCGATGCAACATCAACCTGCTGCGCTACAACCCGGTGCCGGGGCTGCCTTTTGTGCGGCCGAGCGCCGAGGAGGCCGTCCGGTTTCAGGCGGCGCTGCGCCAGCGCGGCGTCAACGCGCACACGCGGCGCTCGCGCGGGCGGCGGATCGACGCGGCCTGTGGGCAGTTGCGCCGTTCGACGATCGCCGCGGGTGTCGATTCCAACTCGGCGGGTTCATCGTCTTCGAGCGAATTGCCGACGCCATGAAGCCGCGTGTTTTGCTCGTGGGCCGGCTCGATGCGGCTGCGGAGGAGCGGCTTTCTGCGGCGGCGGACGTCGTGCGCTGCGAAGAAAGCGCTTTTGGGGCGGACCCGGCGATTTCCGGCGGATTCGACGCGATTGTGGGCCGCACGAACATGCGCATCACCCGTGCCGTATTCGCAGCCGGCGCCGGTCGGCTGCGTGTCGTGGGCGTCGCCGGAGTCGGACTGGATCATGTCGATATCCATGGGGCTCACGAGTACGGCGTACGCATCGTTCACACTCCCCATGCGGCGTCCGACGCAGTAGCGGAGTTGTCGGTGGCACTGTTGCTCCAGTTGCTGCGTCCCATTCCACGGCTTGCCGGGGAGTATGCCGCCGGGCGTTTCGCCGCGGCGCGGGTATCGCCGCACGGCGGCGAATTGCGTGGGCGAACAGTCGGCGTGGTCGGCATGGGTGCGATCGGCAGCCGCTTCGCGCGCATCTGCGCGGCGGGGTTTGGCGCGCGCGTGCTGTACAACGACCTCGCGGCGGTCGGGCCATTTGATTTCGGGACGACGAGTGTCTCGAAGGAGGAGATCTGGCGCGCGTGCGACGTGATTTCGTTGCATGTGCCGCTGACCGCAAAGACTCACGGATTGATGGATGCGGCAGTGTTTGAACAGCTTCGCGGGGATTGTTTGCTGATCAACACCTGTCGCGGGGCGGTCGTGGAGACGGCGGCGTTGGTCGCGGCGCTGGAGAGCGGACGATTAGCGGGGGCGGGGCTGGACGTGACCAAGCCCGAGCCGCTGCCCGTGGGCCATCCGCTGCTGTCGCATCCGCGATGCATTGTGACGCCGCACATCGCGGCCCGGACGCATGCGGGGTTGCGGAATATGTATGCGGTAGTGGATCGGGTGATCGAAGCGTTGGGGGGATAGCGTTCGGGCGGCCTGAGCGCTCAGGCCGCCACAGGGTCGATGTTCAGTGATGATGATGCTGGCGGTTGTGCACCGGCGCGTCGTAAAGATCGCTGCGGGGCTGATCGAGCCGGTCGCTGTGGGGATCGTTGAGGATCTGGTCGAGCTTTTCGGGCGTGACGCACTTGTGCATCTTTTCGTTGACCATCAGACACGGACCGTGATCGCAAGCCGCCAGGCACTCTTCGATCATGAACGAGAACTTGCCGTCCTTGGTCGTCTGGTGATCCTTGATGCCGAGCTTCTGCTCGATCCGCTCACGGAGTTTGTCGGCTCCGAGCAATTCGCATGTGAGCGAGCGGCAGAGCATGAGCTGCTTTTCGCCTTTGGGGTGGGTCCAGAAGGCGGTGTAAAAAGTGACCACGTCCATGACCGCCGCGGGCGGCAGCTCGAGCAATTCGGCAATCTGCCGCATCGCCGTCAGCGAGACATAGCCCAGCTCGTCCTGCGCGATGTGCAGCGCGGGGAGCATCACCGCCCGCTTGCTCGGATAGCGCGGGAAGAACGAGCGAATCTTCTCTTTCGAGGCATCGCTGATCCCCGGCCCCATCCCGTTCGCGGGAACCGTCTTCCGATCGATCGCCTGCCAACCACCCATCCGCGCGGCTCCGTTCTGGTCGCCAACCTGGGTCCATTCGCCGGCGGTTCGATCGCCCGGCGCCACGGGAACAGCGTCCCGCGGTGAGGAATAGTATGGCGGGCGAGGCGAGTTGGCACGCGAGCGGAGGCGCGCGGGTCGGTTTTGAAAGGGGAAAGGGGGCGCGGGCTGAGCCGGGGCAGCTGTCGACGCGGATCTTCGCTTCCCCCGGGGAGCCGGTTGGTCCAGAATCCGAGGTATGACTACTCCATCGCCCTCGTCGACCGTTCCGCTCGCCGCCGCACATCATCCCGGCGACGGTCGAACGCTGCTATTCGTCCATGGTTTTCCGCTGAGCCGCGCGATGTGGGAGCCGGCCGCCGCCGAGTTGCGCCGCATTATGACTATGCCGCCGGCGATGATCCTGCCCGACCTGCGGGGCCACGGCGACAGTCCGGTCGCCCGGACCGCAACGATGGCGGAGATGGCTGATGACCTCGCGGCGCTGCTCGATCGCCGGGGGGTGACGGGGCCGGTGACGCTGGTCGGGCTTTCGATGGGTGGGTATGTCGCATTTGAGTTCGTGAGGCGTCATCGCGCTCGGGTCGGCGCGCTGGTGCTGACCTGCACGCGGGCCAATGCCGATGACGACGCCGGCCGTGCCCGGCGCGAGGCGCAAGCGGCCTCGGCGCTGCGCGAAGGCAGCAGGGCGGTAGTGGATGTGTACATGCCCAATCTGTTTGGGCCGAAAACGAAAGATGAACTCAAGGTGGCGTGGCGCGAGATCATGAGCCGCACGGATCCCGAAGGCGTGGCGGCGGCCCTGCGCGGGATGGCGGCGCGGAGCGACCAGCGCGAAGCGTTGAAGGCGATCGACCTGCCGACGCTGGTCGTGGCCGGGGAGCACGATCTTGTGACGCCGGTCGCGGCCCTACGCGAGATCCACGACGGAATCCGCGGCTCGCGCTTGGAGATCATGTCCGACTGCGGACATCTGGCGCCGATCGAACAACCGGCCCGCTTCGCGGAGTTGCTCGCCGCGTTCATCGCACCCTGAGCCAGCCAGCGCCCCGAGCCCGTTCTTTGTCGAAATTCTCGAACGCGAGCGCCGCAAACTTCAACACACGCGGCCGTGCGACACGCGAACCGGCAATTCATCGGGCACGAGAATTTCGTCGCCGCGTTCGGCTTTGCTGCGCTCAACCCACGCGCCGTTCTCAAGCACATGGGTCACGTCGCTCGTGAAGACCAGGAATTCGACCCAACTGCCGGTGCCAAAGCCGTCGACCGGCGCGGCCGCGGCTCGAAACGCGCGGACCTTTTCGGCGGTGAAGCCGCTGGTGACGAGCACTTTCGCCTGTTTTCCGCCGGCTTCGTCGAGCGCGGCGCGGACGTGATAGGCGGCTTCGATCGTGACGCCGGTGCCGAAGCCATACTGCTCCAAAGCCATTCGCGCGGCGCGCGGGTCGGCAGCGCGACCGGCTACGCGCTCGACAAACGCGCGGTCGGGCTCGGTGTGGCCGCCCTGATGCACGCGCCCGCCGTGCGTATCGAGCCGGACGGCGGCGAGTCGCGGACCGAAGACGCGGGCCGCCTCGCGACAGACGTCGAGTTCGCGGCCTTCGAAATCGATCAATACCGTCAGCGGTACGTCGGGGAATTTCTCGGCGTAGGCGCGGGCGGCGTCGATGCTGCTGCCGCCGAAGACGGCGTTAAGGCAATGGGGGATGCTGCCGTAGAGCTTGAACTCGCGGGCGGGGCCTTCGCCGATGCGAATGCGGTCGGGCTGGCCGGCGCTGAGCCAGGTGTTGACATAGCGATGGCCGGCGCGGGTGCTGGTGCCCGCGGCGCCGCCGACCGCGGCGGCGTAGGCGGTCTGTTCGATGATCTCGTATGGATAGTGGCGCGCGGCCATGTCGATCACGGGCAGGCCGGCGGCGGCCTCGACGATCGCGTCCA
>JALHOX010000260.1:0-4527 GCA_022842805.1 Phycisphaerae bacterium
ATTCTCTTCCTCACTTCCCGCAGTAATCGATGATCCGCGCGATCTCGCTCCGCAGGTCCTTGCGATGCACGACGCGGTCGACGTAGCCGTGTTCCAGCATGAACTCCGCCGTCTGAAAGCCCTCGGGCAAAACGGCCTTGATCGTGTTGGCGATCACGCGCGGCCCCGCAAAGCCGATCATCGCGCCCGGCTCCGAAAGCGTGATGTCTCCCAGCATCGCAAAGCTCGCCGCAACGCCCGCGGTCGTCGGGTCGGTCAGCACCACGATGTACAGCCCGCCGGCTTCGTCCAGCTTCGCGATCGCGGCGCTGGTCTTGGCCATCTGCACCAGGCTCACCATCCCCTCCATCATTCGCGCGCCGCCGCTGCATGTCACCATCACCAGCGGCAGGTTTTCCTCGATCGCCCGCTCCGCCGCCGCGGCCACCTTCTCGCCCACCACCGCGCCCATCGAGCCCATGATGAAGCTCGGGTTCATGACCCCCATGATCACCGCTCGCCCCTTGATGAAGCCCTTGCCGACGATGACCGCCTCGCGTTCTCCGCTGGCGCTCTTCACATCGTCCAACCGCTTCGTGTAGGGCACCCGGTCGGTAAATTCGAGCGGGTCGGTCGATTCGAGCTCCGCCAGGAATTCCTCAAACGTGCCCGGATCATTCAACTGCCCGATGCGCGTCCGCGCATCGATGCGATAGTGATGATCGCAGTCGGGACAGACGTGCAGCTCTTCCTCGAGAATGCGTCGATAGATCATCGCCTTGCACTTCGTGCAGCGGATCCACAGACCCTCGGGAATCTCAACGTTTCGACGGCCTTCAGCCATGGAGGGGACCTCTGGCGCTAGCGCGGTTGTCGGCAATGGAGTTTCGAGTTTCGAATGCAAAGTCTCGGGTTGAACGCGGCGATCCACGCGTCAGTCGGCGAATGCGCGGCGACACGGACTTCAACTCGACACCCTGCACTCGCTCCTCGCGACTCGGCTTTTGCCAAAGACTAGCAGATTCGGGGAAGGTTTCTAGGACGCCAGCATCTTCGTGCTGCCCTCCGGCTCCACGATCAGCGGCTTCTGCACCGAGGCGGCGAAACGCCATACCTCCGCCGCACCGGGCTGGTGCTGCAGCGCATAGCGCATCAGCGCCAGCGAGATCGGCCGCATCACGAAGCCGATCGCCTCGTGGCCGTTGCGCTTCAGCCGCGCCTTCGCGGCTTTTTGAATGCGCTTAAAGGCCTCGACAAACGGCTCGCCCTCGGGCGGCTGCACACTCAGCGGCGCTTCGCAAAGCTGCTCGTGAGCGGCCGCATAGCGCACTTCAAGCTGCTCGTCGGTCAAGCCGCTCCAAAGCCCCAGGTCGACCTCATCCAGCTCCGAGCTTTTTCGCACGCCGACGCCCAGCGCCTTCGCCAGGCGCCGACCCACAGCCGTCGAAAGCTCGTCGGGGGCATGATAGATCTGGCCGATGCGCGCGGCCCGCATCGACTCCACCCATTCAATCCAGTCCGGGCCGTCGGCGGACAACGGTTCGAGCGCGACGCGGCCCATGAGGCGACCGGCCCGGCTCCATTCTGTCGGGGCGCACGGGATCAGTGCGACTTTCATCGCTGACGAGGCCCTCCCCCGGACTGCGCCTCACGCGCCGCTTGCTGCAGCTGCCGAAAGGCCTCACGCGCATCGCCGGAGCGATAGATCGCCGAGCCCGCCACGAGCGAATTCGCTCCGGCAGCAGCGGCGACACGCGCTGTGTCCAGGTTGATGCCCCCATCCACTTGCAGCCACTGACCATGGCGAAGCCGCTTCGCGATCGCCTCAATCTTCGGAAGGCAATCCGCGATGAACTTCTGTCCGCCAAAGCCCGGCCACACGGTCATAACCAAGATGATATCGACGAGCGGGATGGTGTCGAAGACGGCGTCGGCCGGAGTGGCCGGGTTTAGCGCAATGCCGACGCGACAGCCAAGACCCCGAATATGTCCGATAAGTTTCTCGCGGTCCGCCGGAGCGACCGTTTCCGCGTGAAAAGTAAGGCTATGCGCCCCGGCCTTCGCAAACGCGGCCGCGTAGCGACGCGGCTCCGCGATCATTAAGTGTGCATCCAGAAAGCACTTAGAATTTTTCTGGACAGACGCAACCACCGGCACGCCGATCGACAAATTGGGCACGAAGTGGCCATCCATCACATCCAGATGGATCACCTCGCACCCGCCGGCTTCGACCGCCGCGATCTCCGCCGCCAGCCGACCAAAGTCCGCGTCGAGCACCGAAGGGGCGATACGGGCCGGTGCCGCCGAATTCGGATCAAAAAGGTGCGACCACTCGCTCATGCGTCCAAAATCTCAACCGTGGCGAAGGGCTTGCCCTCCAGAAATTCCAGCGACGCGCCGCCACCCGTGCTGACATGAGAGACGCGCTCCGCCAGCCCCGCGTCTTCGATCGCCGCAGCGCTGTCGCCGCCGCCGATGATCGTGATCGTGCCCCGACTGGTCGCGTCGGCGATGGCGTGTGCCAGCGCAAACGTACCTTTCTCAAACGGCTGCGTCTCAAACGCGCCGACCGGCCCGTTCCAGACCACCGTGCCCGCTTTGCCGATGATCGAGCGATACGTCTCGAGCGTGTCGGGACCAATGTCGAGACCCATCAGGTCGGCGGGAATATCCGTCCCACACACTTTCGTCGCCACCCCGGCCTTCAACTCGGCGGCGCAGACGCTGTCGCTCGGCAGCCGCAGCTTCGCGCCGCCCGCCGCAATCAGCTCCTTGGCCAGGTCGAGCTTGTCGCGCTCGCACAGGCTCTTGCCCACATTCTTGCCCTGCGCCGCGTGGAAGGTGTAGGTCATCGCGCCGCCGATCAAAATCTGATCGACCTTCGGCAGCAAGGCGCGGATCACGCTGATCTTGTCGCTCACCTTCGCCCCGCCCAGCACCGCGACAAACGGCCGCTTCGGCTCCTTCAGCGCCTCGCCCAGATACTTCAGCTCTTTCTCAACCAGGAAGCCCACAACGCGATTGCCCGCGGGCATCTTCTGCGGCACGTCATACATGCTGACGTGCTTGCGATGGCAAGTGCCGAAGGCGTCGTTCACATACGCCTCGCCCAGCCCCGCGATCGCCGTCGCAAACGCCTCACGCTTGGCGTCCTGCTCCGGCGTCAGCTTGCCGTCCGGGTTCTTCTTCTTCAGGTCGATGATCGTTTCAGCCGGGTTGAAGCGCAGGTTTTCCAGCAGCAGGACTTCGCCGTCCTTCAGGCTCATCGCCGCCTGCTTCGCCTCGGCCCCTTCGCACGGAGCCACGAATTTCACCGGACGCCCGATCAACTCCTGCAAGCGGGTCGCCACCGGCCGAAGCGTAAACGGCGCGTCCTTCTTGGCGTCGCCCACCGGTCGACCCAGGTGGCTCATCACGATCGCCCGCCCCCCGCGCTCCACAATGTCGCGCAGCGTCGGCAAAAACATGCGTATGCGACGGTCATCCGTGATGGCCTGCTTGTCGTCCTGCGGCACATTCAGATCAGCACGGATCAAAATGCGGCGCCCGCGGACATCCAGCGCGCGAACATTCTTCTTCGCCATGATTCAGTCTCCCTATGTGGTCGCCGACGCGGCGGCGATTGAATTCGCAGCGGTAGTCTAGCGGGAGATCGGCGGGGGAAATGGCAGCAGAGGCGCACGGATTGGGCCTTGCCGGCGATGAACCGGCAAGGCCCAACAAAGTCGTCACCTTCGCAGCGAAGCTCGACGCGATTACTTCGCGTCGTCGAAGGCGTTCTCGATCGCCGCAACCTCGTACTCGCGCTCCTCCCCCTCCAGCGCCAGCAGGATCTTCTCGCCCAGCCCCTTGCCCATCGTCTTCTGGGCGACCGGAGCCTGATAGCTGAAGATTCCTCGGTCCACGTCCGTGTCGAACGGGCCGAAGAAGGTCATGGTGTGCGTCTTGCCCGTGTCGCTCCGACGGAACGTCACGCGCGTGCCGATGCCGATCACGTCCGTCGCCACACCCTTCGGATCGATCGCCTGCGCCTTCGACAGGTCTTCATTGATCCGGGCAAAGCGCGCTCGCAGCAGGTCGCGCTCTTCCAGCGCAAACTTGTACTCCGAGTTCTCGCTCAGGTCGCCGTGCGAAGCCGCCTCTCCGATGCGCACCGCGTTCTCGCGCATCTGCACATGCTCGATGTTCTCGCGCTCGGCCACCTTGCGCTCGATCCCGAGCTGCGTCGACCAGATCGTCCGGTCGTCTTCCCACGCCGCGATGTTCACGGCCTTCTTGAGCCAGAGCTGCGGATGACGATCGCGCAGGATTTCCAGCGCCTTCATCCGCGTCATGTCCCCAAGGCCGTCGATCCGCTCCAGCTGACGCCGAACCGTGATCGCCGCCGCCTCATCCAAAGCGCCGATCGCCTCGCGCAACATCGCGTAATCACGCAACGCAAACGCCGACCGCAGCTTGTTCTTGAATTCCTTCACCATGTCGGTCTGCTGACCCGCCGCGCGGCCCAGATCCGTCCACGTATCCAGAATCCGCCGCAACAGGCTCACC
>JALHOX010000260.1:4537-6520 GCA_022842805.1 Phycisphaerae bacterium
GGCTCACCTGCGTCGGGGCCTGCACGCTCTTGCCGATCTTCGGACCCTTCCAGAGCCAGTAGTTCGCCTCGGCAAACTCCAGCACGCGGCTGTACGCCTGGTCGATAAAGGCCTGCAACGCCGCATGGCGATCGTTCTTGATCAGCGCCGTCGAAATCGTGTCCAGCTGCGAAGCCGGCGCCACCGGCAGCAGCTTGGCATAGATATCGAGCCACTCCGTCGGACGCGCCGCCGGCAGCGCCTCCAGGCAGCGGCTCCAATACACATCCTGCTCCAGATTGCGGATCAGCAGGACAGGGTCCTTGGCCGCCGTCAGCACCTCGCCCGCCAGCACCTTCGATTCGTCGCTGGTCGCCATGCCCTTTTCGGCCAGGCGGCCCAGCAGCAGCGCGCACGACAGCGCCTCGGCCGGACGCTTGTCGCGAATGGCGTGCGTATAGGCCACGATCTCGTCGTGGGCCCGCTTCAACAGATCAACCGAAGGCGGCTCGTTCACCGCCGCCTTGTCCTTCAGATAGGTCTCAATCGTCGTCAGCCAATGATCCGGATCCTTGTTCGAGCTGAACCGCTTCCACATCTCCTGGTCCATGCCGACCGGCTCGTGCAGCAGCGTGATCATCACCGGCGAGCGACCTTCGACGCGGACATGCGTGGCCCGCTTCAGGTGCGTCCGCGCGTTGGTCCACCACTTCGCCCAGCTCTTCGCCTCGATCACCCGCGGGACCAGCTCTTCCTTCAGTTGGTCGGCGTCCATCGAGCCGCCATGCGAATGAAGCAGCCCCACCACCAGGCCGACCGGGTCGTTCTCAATCATCTCCGCCAGACGCTGCGGCCACAGCTGACGGATCGTGCGAAAGTCGTTGCGGTCAATGCGGTCATACTCGCGGGCCAACTCCGCGGCGGGCACCTGCACCGGCCGATCCTGCCGCC
Organism: Phycisphaerae bacterium; assembly: GCA_022842805.1. Classification (GTDB taxonomy): domain Bacteria; phylum Planctomycetota; class Phycisphaerae; order UBA1845; family Fen-1342; genus JALHOX01. The sequence continues at coordinate 5,468 of JALHOX010000260.1, forward strand.
GCAGCGTCAGCAGCCCGTTCTCGCGATCAATATCAAGAATCTCAACCACCCGATCGTCCATGCGGCCGATCAGAGTGTCCCCCGGCTTCAGCTCGAGGTACACATCCAGCAGCTTCAGCGCCGCGCGGGCCGGCCGGTCGCCCGCAAGCCCGGAGGCGTCCAGCGCCGAGCCGAAGCCCGGGATCGCGCTGTACACCCGCTTGTAGAGGTCGACCACCATCGTGCGCAGACTGTCAGCCTTCGGCGCCGCAAACAGCGCCGAGCGCGCAATCGCGAGCGCCGCATTCGGATCGGTGTCCACCCGCGCCGGCTCCAAAATCGTCTGCGCAAGCGTCGCCACGCGCTCAGCGTTTTGCGTCCGCTCCAGCTTTTGAAACGGCCGAACCAATTCACTCAGGCCGTTCCCACTAGTCAGTACCGCCAGGCAGGCGTTCTCAAACCCCGGAAGATCGCCGGCCTTCGCCATTTCGAGCAACGAACTGTCCGCCATCGCTGTCAGCCCTCAATCAACTGCGAAAGCGCGCCCGCTCCGCGCGGCGGAGGGTCGCGAAATCGCGAGATAACAAGAACCGCGCGTTCTCAAACGCCCGCCAAAAGCGGACGACCGAGAACCCGCGGTCGAGACCTAACCGAATAACTGAACGGAGTTTAGGCGCGCGACGCCATTTTGTCGAGCCGCCCGCAAATCCCGCTCGACACTCGCCCCGGCCGCTTTCCGCTATGGCATCCGCAAGCCGCCGTCCACACTCCCCGCAGCGAACACCCCATCGGCCCTCGCTTCGATCGCAAGAACTGTTGATTTCTCAAGCAGCGGCCCATCGCCCCACGCCAAAAATCCCTCGACCAATCGCCGCCACAACGCAGTCCCGCTCGCGCTCCACCGCCCCGCTCAAACATTCTCCCCCATGCACTTTCATCAATCCCGCAGGCCGCTGTTCGCCGCCGGCGCTTGTATGTCGCGCTCGCAAACGCGATACTTTCCATCGGCTGAGGCGCTCACCGCACCGAATTCGCGGCTGCGAGAACTGTGAGCACCATACGCCCGTCGCTTGC
>JALHOX010000261.1 GCA_022842805.1 Phycisphaerae bacterium
CGGCGCATTCGTCCCGCCGTCGCCCGTCCCTTCCAGCCCCACCACCAACCCAAACCCGCTCAGCTTGTTCACCCGCTGCCCCTGCAGCTTGCAGACATCCTGAACGCGGACCTGCGCCGCAGCGCTGCCCACCAGCAGCATCACCGCGAGGATCAACGGATTGGCAAAAGAAACTCTCATCACATCCTCACGCGAATGGAAAATCGAGGCTCTCGTTCGCTCGTCGTCCGCTGTCAGGTGTCAGGTCAAAACTCGACATTGCAAGCCTTCCAACCTCACACCTCTCACCCGACACTGCTCAGGATTCCAGTCGACCTAGCTCAGCCGAAACAGGTCCGTCAGCTTCTTAAAGATGCCCCGCTTCGCCGCATCCCGCGCCGCTCCCTCATGCTGCACCGACAGCCGCAAATCCGCGACCTGCGTGCTCAAAATCGTGTTCTCCGGCGTCAGATCTTCGATGCGACACAACCCGGTCAGCGTGTACACCTGCGTTTCCTCATCCATCTCGATCGACTTCTTCGCCTCCAGCACCAGCGTGCCGTTCGGCTTCACATCGATCACGCTGGCCGTGATCCGCGTGATCAGCTCATCACGCCGATCCACCCGACCGCGGCCCTGATAGTTGTCCTGCAATTCCCATTCCGCCTTTGGCGTCCCATTCGGAAAATTCTGCGTGATCAGGTTGTTGCTCGTATCCAGCCGCAGAAACGCCTTCAACTCCGCCCCAAAATCCCACTGCTTCTGCGAGCGCAAATTCGAGTCGGTCAGCGCCTGCTTCGTCTCACGCACAATCACCGTCACCAGCGCCCCCGGACGAATCCGCTCCTTCTGCGGCTCCACCACCGCGATCGGCGAAATCGCCAGCAGCGCGGGATTCGCCGAGTTCTGCATCGCTTGCGCAGTCGCCGCCGCGCCCGAACTCGGCCCGCCCGGCCCCGGCGGCAAGCCCAGCGCCGCCACATTCGGCGTCAACGCCGTCGTATCCGGCGCCACCGCCGTCAGCGAAGACCGCGCCCCCGCAAGCGTCGTCCGCGCCTGGTCCACCGGCGTCGCCGTCGCAGGATTCAAATCCGCCGCCTGACGCACCGGGGACAGCGGCCGCGCCGCCGACGCCGCATCGGGAATCCCATTCGCCGCCCGCGTGTTCGCAGCCCGCGCCGACCGCGCCCGTTGAAAGAGCGAGTTGTTCTGCGCCGCCGACTCCGCCGGCAGCAAAACCGCGATCAAGGTCGTGAACATCGCCAAACGCCAGGAAAACCGCGTCATCTCGCTACTCCTCGGTAATCTCCACCTTGCCGATGCCGACCACCTTGCCGCGCAGCTCGCGCCGCTTGCCGTTCGCCGCCCCCACCCGCACCCGCACCTCGTCGCCCAGCATGCCGTTATCCAGCGAAACGCCGCTGATCCGCACACTCACGCCCGACGCCGCCCCCTGCACCAGCACCGGCCGCGACCGCACCACCAGCGGCTCAGGCTTCAAGTCCGCCTTACGCAGCGCCTCGCCCTTCTCCACCAGCCGCTTCACCCGCTGTCCGACCAACTCCTCGATCGCGACAAATCGGTCGTTTTCCCCTTCCAGAAACGTTCGCGGCTCCAGCGTCAAATCCTCGAATTTCACATAGTTCCCCGCCGAAAGCGCGCTCGACGCCACCACCACCGGCTGCGTCACCTTCACCCGCGCCGCCAGGCGGATCGTGCGCTGTTTCACGCCATCCTGCTCCAGCGTCACCCGAAACTCACGCAGCCCCGCCTTGCCACGCTGACCCGCCTGAATCGCAAACTGCAGCGGCGGCGTCACGAGATCCAGAAACTCCGCGCCGCTCGGCTCAAATTCCAGCTCCACCGTCGCGTCGTCTTTGTCATATTCCGCCTGCACCCGATGCGTCAGCACCGACGCCAGCGTCTTCCCCGGCAGCGTGCGCGCCACCTTCCAGGGCCGCGAAGCCGGCTGCGTCTCCGCTCCTTTCGCGTCAACCGCCGCCTGCCCATCGCTCTCACGCCGCGGAGCAATCACCACCGGCTGCGACGCGGGTTGCGAATCAACCGGGCGGATCGAGTCGGGAATCGCCACCGCGCACACCCGCGCCCCGCCCATCAGAAAGTCCGCGATGTTCATCCCCGCTTCGCTCAGCTTCTCCGAAATCTTGTCATGCGAAATTTCGGTCGAAGGCCCCACACTCGCCGGCAACTCCAGCACAACCTCGGCGATTTTCGCGCGAATCGCGTCATTTCCGCCGCGCAGAATCACCAGGTCCGACAGCGGCACAGGCCACGCCGTCGCCTCCGCCTCGGGCTTCAGCACCAGTTCGATCGGTTCCGCGATTGCCGGCGCGTCCCCCTTTGGAGGGTCCGCTGCGCCGACCTCTTCCGCACGCGTCGGAGACGCCGACGAAAGGACGAGGCCGACCAGAAGGATTGCTCGAAGTGCGGTGGATCGGTCGTTCATGTTCATATCGATCATCCATGATCGTTGTGTTCGCCCGTCAGGGCCTGTGAACTTTGCCCGATGGGCCAATACGATCACTACCGTCTCAGACTCGCCACCACCTGCAGCGCCTCATCTGCCGTCTCGATGGACTGGGAGTTCATCTGGAAAAACCGCTGGGTTTTGATCAGCTCGACCAGCTCCGTGACGGCGTCGGTCGTGCTCTGCTCAAGCGTGCTCTGCATCAGCGTGCCGTTGCCCTGCAAACCCGGCTCAGCCAGTTGTGGCTCGCCGGAGGCGGGGCTTTGAAAGAAGAGGTTCGCGCCGTTCTGCAACAGACCCGACGGATTCGCAAACCGCGCCAGCTGAATCTGCCCCAACTCCGACAGCGTGCCATCCTGCTGACGGGCCGAAATGCGACCGTCCGCAGAGATCGACACCGCCTCGAGCGGCACTTCCTGCGGAATCGTCGGCGTATTCAGCAGGCGAAATCCGTTCGTGTGGCCCAGCACCAGCTCGCCATCAAGATTGCGAACAAAGTTGCCCGCCCGCGTATAGCCCTGCCCACCGCCCGGCAATTCGATCTGAAAGAAGCCGTCGCCCTGAATCATCAGGTCGAGCGGGTTGTCGGTCCGCAGCGCGCCGCCCTGCTTAAACAGAATCTGCGTATTGCTCACCGCCACACCCAGACCCACCTGCGTCCCGAGCGGGGCCGAGGTGCTGGCGCTCGTCTGCACCCCGGGCTGGGCCATCAACTGATACATCAGGTCTTGGAAGTTGGCCCGCGACGCCTTGTACCCCGTCGTGTCGGCGTTCGCGATGTTGTTGGCGATCACGTCGATCTTCGTCGCCATGGCCTGCATGCCCGTGGCGGCAGTGTGGAGTGCTCGAATCGCCATGAGAATCCTTTGCGAAACGGGTGGTCGGCTCGGGCCGGCCGAAAGAGATGGGCACGGCCCACCCTACGTCTCTACGTCACGAATTTCATATGCAAGTTGCGTGCCGATCCGGACGATCACCGCAGCTCAATCGCCGCATGCTCCGTAGGGTGCGTCCCTCGACGCACCGCTCGGGCCCTCACAAATCGCCCGGCACGGCGAACGCCGTAGGGTGCGTCCCTCGACGCACCGCTCGGGCCCTCACAAATCGCCCGGCACGGCGAAAGACGCGCCCGTCATCTACGCCCGGGCAACAAACCCGATCATCCGCGCCGCGCTCTCGTCCTGAATCTGGACCATGCGCGCGTTCAACTGATACGCCCGGCTGCTCAGCATCATCTCCGTCAGATTCGGAACCGCCTGAACGCTCGAACCCTCGATGTAGCGCGGCTGAAGACGCGCGAGGGCTGCGCTCGGCTCCATATCGACCGCGTCAAAGCGCTGGTCGCCGGCCTTCTGCAAACGCGAGTAGTCCGCGAAATCCGCCAGCCACAACTGCCCGATCACGTTGTTCTTCTGCAACACCCGCCCGAATTGATCGAACTCCACCCGACCACCCTGCGGATTGGCGAAGATCGGCCCGCCGCCGATCCCCAGCGCCGGCGCACCGTCATTAGCCGAAACCAGTTGCCCCGCAACATTCACCATAAATCGACCGTCACGCGTGAATTGCGGCTCGCCATCCGGGCCCGCCACCGCGAAGAAACCCGGGCCGTCGAGAGCCGCGTCCAGCGGATTGTCCGTGAACTGGTGCGGCCCCTCGCTGAAATCCGTCGCGGTCTGCCCCAGCCACACGCCGCCCGTCAACGCGCTCAGCATGTCCGGCGTCTCGCCTTCGCGCAGGCGGGCCAGCGCGGCCGGAATGCGCTCCGCGAACACCGCCAGATCTCGCTTAAAGCCGATCGTGTCCGCGTTGGCCATGTTGTTCGACAACACGTCCTGCTTGTACTCATTCACCATCATGCCGGCCGCGGACTGATACAGACCGTAGATCATGCGCTCGCTCCTGCCGATTGCGGCCACATCGCGCGCTCGTTCGCCCGCCCGCGAACCATCGCGCCCAGCGCTCTCCACATATCGATTTCGGGTGTTTGCGGGAGCGAGCCCGCGGCCGCCGCATCACTCGCGCCAAAGCTGCAACTCCCGCCGGCCCCGCCGAATAGCCCGGTTTCCGACGCCGCGGCAACCTCCGCGCCCCCCGGAAGCGCCGCCGCTTCCACCGGCATCAAACTTGCGCGAGACGGTTGCGCGACGCGCACCGACGACCGGACCGACTGACTCGAATTCGGACGCATGAATGCTCCCGACAATCGCGGATATTCGTCTCGTTACGCCCGGCGAAGTTCGAGCGGCGCTCACGCGGCCAACTCGGCCTCCGTCGGCGGCGCCGCGAACAACAAGGCCCGCAGCGCGTCGGATGGCTTGCATTTGCCATACCGAATTGAGCGATTTTTCAGCGGCGAATCCCAGCGTCGGGGCGTAATATTGCCGAATAGCGCGGCGAAGCGCGGGTTTCGCGCCCGCCGGCGCAGGAGTGATCGCGAATGTCGATGATGACCGAGTTGATCTCCGGCGGCCTTAACGCCGACTGGCGCGAACGCCTCGACCTCGTGGTCGAGGCGATGCGCACCGTCAGCAGTCAGACCGACCCGCAGTCGATGGTCCGCGAATACGGCAAGCGGCTCGACAAGCTCATGCCCGAGATTTCCCGTCTCGTCGCCATCAGCCGACGCGATCTCCCCAAACCGCTTTACCGCATCACACGCTCCGATCTCTGGGAAGAAGAGATCAATCCCTGGAAGCAAAAAGATCGCCTGCCGGTCTTCGATCGCGGGCTGCTCGGCGAGCTCATCTACGGCGATCAGCCCGTCATCATCGGCGACCTCAAAATCGCCCACGACGACCCCGCGAAGGAATTCTTCGCCGGCCAACGCTCCCTCCTTGCCGCACCGCTATACGACGGCGGCGCAGCCCTGAACATGGTCGTCATCATGCGCCCCGAGCCGAACGCCTTTAACCCCGCGTTCGTCCCCGATTGGGTGCTCATGAGCAATCTCTTCGGCCGCGCAACGCACAACCTCGTCCTCTCCGAAAAGCTGCGCCGGGCCTACGAAACCGTCGATGTCGAGTTGCGGGCCGTCCAGGACATGCAGCGCTCCCTGCTCCCACCGCTCCCGCGCATGCCGACGCTCGACCTCGCGGCACACTACGAAACCTCCACCCGCGCCGGCGGCGACTATTACGACTTCTTCCCCCTGCCCGACGGCAACCTGGGAATTCTCATCGCCGACGTCAGCGGCCACGGAACGGCCGCGGCCGTCATGATGGCCATCACCCACAGCATCGCCCACCACTACCCCGGCCCGCCGCAGCCGCCCGGCGAGGTCCTGGAGTTCGTCAATCGAAAGCTCACCGAACTCTACACCGGTTCGAACAATGCCTTCGTGACCGCCTTCTACGGCGTCTACAACCCCAGCAACCGAACCCTCACCTACGCCTGCGCCGGCCACAATCCGCCGCGCGTGAAGCGCTGCCACGATGGCAGCATCTTTGCCCTCGAAGCGGCCAACGGGCTGCCCTTGGGCATCGAGGCCGACGAAAAGTACCCCGTCGTCACGCAGCAACTCGTGCGCGGCGACCAGGTGATCTTCTACACCGACGGCATCACCGAAGCCATGAATCACCAGGGCGATATGTACGGCACCGACCGACTGGATGAGGCCATCAGCAATTGCATGGTCGACGCCGGCGCGCTGATTCAATCCATCCTCGCAAATCTGCAAGCCTTCACCCACGATGCACCCGCCAACGACGACCAGACCCTGCTCGTCGCCAAGGTGCGCTAGGCCGCGGCGCCCGAACGCGACCCGCGCGTGAAGCAGCGCCCGCCCGCCCGCCCGCCACATGCTCCGCCGCGCCGCTCCCTCCCGGCGGGCCGCTACCATGTCGCGCTTCGCGGATGGTCGCTCGCTCCCGCTAACCCTCGGAAGCCGCCGTGCTCGCCAGTCTCAGCAGCAATTTCGCATTCATCGATTGGGCCGTAGTCGTCGGCTATCTCCTACTGACCAGCGTCGTCGGCGCCCTGATGGCCGGCAAGCAGCAGACGATTCGCGACTTCTTCCTCGGCGGACGCAAGCTCCCCTGGCAC
>JALHOX010000262.1 GCA_022842805.1 Phycisphaerae bacterium
TGACTCTCGAAGGCCAGGTTGATCGAGCCCTGCTTGATCACGCTGTAGATGTAGTACCCCCAGGGGTCGTTATCGACCAGCACGAAGACGGGCAGCGAAAGCTCGTTGTGCATGCGATAGATGAGCCGTCGTACGCCGCGGGGGGGCTGGCCGTTGCCGTGGATGATCATGCACTGGTGTTTTTCCCAGAAGCGGTCCTGGTTGAAGCGGGCCCAGACGGCGCCTTTTTCGATCAGGAGGATGAACTTCGCCGTGCATTTGATGAACTGGATCACACCCGGCTCGACGATGCTGGGGACATTCCACCCGCCCGAGCCGACGCGTGTCAGATCGATCGTGTCGCCGCTGTCGGTGATGGTCAGCGGCCCCACCATTCCGCCGCGCGGCTCGGCGTGAAGGCCGAGCTCCTCGCGCAGCGCGGCGACGGTTACTTCGACGTCTTCGAGCACCGGGTCGCTTTCGCTCTGATCGTAGAAGATGAGTTCCTTGCCCGGCTTGCCTTCGGCGGTGCGCACGGGCACCTTCAAGTTGTAGAAGACGTCGCGCAGGCTGGTCGTGATGTCTTCGTCGATCAGTTGCTTGCAGACCTTGGCGACTTTGAGGGTCTGCATGAATTTTTTGGCCTGGCTGCCTTCGCCGCCGCGACGGCCGAGCAGGCTGAAGAAGTGGCGGCGCTGGACGGCGTCCTTCATCTCGATGATGCGCTTTGTCTCGTTGAACTCGACGTTGCTGAGCGTGCGCGCGGGGATGTCGAGGAAGGGGTCCTGGTCGCCGCTGACGAGCCGGCTGACGTTGGTCGCCAGCTTGACGATGCGATTTGCGGCGCCGCTGCGGTCGACCGAGAGTTTCGATTTTTTGCCCGCGGCGGCGGCCGGGGCGGCTGTCGCCTTGCTCTTCTTGGCCATCTTTCACACTCCGTTGCGCTAGTGCGGCGGGTCATTCAGCCTTCGCCGTCGTCGATCAAAGATGTTCGTCGCGAATCACGGCGTGAACAAGCGCGACACGCCGCCGCTTCTGCATTTTGCATTTTTCATTCTGCATTCCATTCGCCATTCGATATTCGCTAGTCCTGCGCCATCGCCCGCCAGCGCCTCACCATCTCCGCCAGCGTTGCGGCGTCGAGTCGAGCGGGGTCCGATGAATCGGCGACCAGCTCGCGCAAGACCACCTCGCTGGGCGATTCGAACAGCTTGAGCTGTTTGAGCCGTCGTCGCTGGGCGGCGGCCAGCACGGGGCGCTGGGCCTCGCGGGAGAAGTGTTTTTCGAGCTCCGCGAGGACGACGTTGGCCCGTTCGATGACGCCCTGCGGCACGCCGGCGAGACGGGCGACGTGCAGGCCGTAGCTCATGCCCGCGGCGCCGGCGACGATCTTGTGCAGAAAGACGATCTGGTCGTCGTATTCGCGGACGGCGACGTTGAGATTGGCGACGTTGGGCAGAAGCGTGGCGATCTCGGTCAGTTCGTGATAGTGCGTCGCGAAGAGCGACCGGCAGCCGGCGCTGCTTGCGAGGTGCTCGGTGATGGCCCAGGCCAGCGCCAGGCCGTCAAACGTGCTGGTGCCGCGGCCGACTTCGTCGAGGATGACGAGGCTGTGCGGGGTGGCGTTGTTGAGGATGTTGGCGGTTTCGAGCATCTCGACCATGAAGGTCGATTGGCCACGGGCCAGCTCGTCGGCGGCGCCGACGCGGGTGAAGATGCGGTCGACCATGCCGAGGCGCATGCGGCGGGCGGGCACCCAGCAGCCGCAGTGGGCCAGCAGGGTGAGCAGGGCGACCTGGCGGATGTAGGTGGATTTGCCGGCCATGTTGGGGCCGGTGATCAGGGCCAGCGAAGGCGTTGGGCCGGCATCGCGCGGAGCCGCTTCGGCGACGCCGTCCGGCGCTTCGACCTCATCGGAGATGGCGTGAGAGTGGGGCGTCGCGGCGAACGTTGCGGCCAGATGGGTGTCGTTTGGCGTGAAGCCTGTCCCCAGCAGGGGCTCGACGACGGGGTGGCGGCCTTCGTCGATATCGAGGATGGGCTCATCGACGAAGACCGGACGGCAGTAGCGACGATCGCTGGCCAGCGCCGCCCAGCCGGCGAGCACGTCGATCGCGGCCACGGCGCCGGCCGCGCGTTGCAGATCGTTGACGCGTTCGGCGACGACTCGTCGCAGGGCGTCGAACAGTTCGTATTCGAGCTGGTTGGCGCGGCTTTCGGCCGAGAGCGCCTCGCCTTCGTAGCGCTTCAATTCGTCGGTGATGTAGCGCTCGGCGTTTTTGACCGTCTGGCGGCGGACGTACTCCGGCGGGACGCGCTCGCGGTGGGGATTGGTGATCTCGATGTAAAAGCCGTGGACGCGGTTGAAGGCGACCTTGAGCGTGGGGATGCCGGTGCGGGCGACCTCCTGGGCCTGGAACTGCGCCAGCCAGGCCTGGCCGTCGCGGGCGAAGATACGCAGACGGTCGAGTTCGGCGTTGACGCCGTCGTTGAAGATGCCGCCTTCGCGCAGGGCGAGCGGTGCGTCGCTCCGCAGTTGCGATGTGAGCAACTGTGCCAGCTCATCGAGGCCGGTGAGCGCTTCGCTGAGGGCCGCGGCGTCGTCGAGGTGGAGGGCGGCCAGGTCGTTGCGCAGGGCCGGGAGGAGCGCTAGCGTGTCGCCCAGCGCCCGCAGATCGCGGGGCGAGACGCGCTGCACGCCGACGCGGCCGACGATTCGCTCCAGATCGCCGGCGTCGCGCAGGCGGGCTCTTAGGTTTCGGCGGACGGCGGTTGAATCGATCAGGGCGCCGACGAAGCGCTGTCGTTCGGCGATCCGGGCGCGGTCGAGCAGCGGATAGCAGAGCCAGGTCCGCAGCAGGCGGGCGCCCATGGGCGTGCAGGTGTGGTCCACCGCGCTCAGCAACGAACCGGCGCGGGCGCCGCTGCGGAGGGTGCGTTCGATTTCCAGCGAGCGGAGCGTGGTCGGGTCGAGCTGCAGCGATTCGCCGGCGTCGCGGCGTCGCGGCGGGCGGAGGTGGCTGGTGTCGCCGCGCTGGGTTTCCTGCACATAGGCGAGGATCGCGCCGGCGGCCTGAAGCGAGGGATCGATCTCTTCGAAGCCGAAGCCTTCGAGCCGGCGCGTGGCGAAGAAGCGTTCGAAGAGGTCGAGTGTGCGAGCGGGGGTGAAGTCGCTGGCGTTGCGGAAGGTGACGGCGACGCCGAGCTGGTCTTTGAGCAGATCGTCGCGGCTGTTGCGGCCGGGGGCGGTGCGCTCGGGCAGCAGAACTTCGGCGGCGGCGAGGCGGGTTAGCTCGGCCATGACGCGCGGCGGCGGCACGAGCTGCACTTCGAAGCGGCCGGTGGAGAGCTCCAGCGCGGCGATGCCGGCGGCGTGCGGTGTTTCGAGCAGGGCGGCGAGGATGTTGCTGGTGTGGCCTTCGAGCAGGGCTTCGTCGGTCAGCGTGCCGGGGGTGACGATGCGCGAGACGCTGCGGCGGATCAGTCCCTTGGTGAGCTTGGGGTCGTCGATCTGTTCGCTGATGGCGACGCGCACGCCGAGCTGGACGAGTTTGCGGAGATAGCCTTCGAGGGCGTGATAGGGGATGCCCGCCATGGGCGTTTTGCCGCTGTCGCGGCTGGTGAGCGTGATGCCGAGGAGTTTGGCGGCGCGCTCGGCGTCGTCGTAGAAAAGCTCGTAGAAATCGCCCATGCGGAAGAGCAGGAGGGCGTCGCCGACTTCGCGCTTTTGATCCCAGTATTGGCGCATGGCGGGGGTGAGATCGGCGGGCGGCGCGGGGGCGGCGGGGGTGGCGGGGGTGGCGGGCGGGAGTGGATTTTCGAGGGATTGCGCCATGTCGAGGGCATTGTAGGGGGGTGGGGTTGGGGATGTGGAAAGGTGCGGGGTGGTGAAGGGCGGAGGGGGTCGGCCGGGTGGATTCAGGTCAACGATTCGTGGGAGGCGGTTGTACTCTGCGGCGCGGCGCGGAGCAGGGACAGCGCGCCGGCGACGTCGGGCGTTTCGGTCCAGAGCGCGCGGTATTCGGGGCGAATGAAGCCTTCGGCGATGGCGTGTTCGCGCTGGCGGATGAGCGCGTCGAAGAAGCCGTTTTGGTTGATGACGATGATCGGCTTGTCGTGCAGGCCGAGCTGTCGCCAGGTGACGACTTCGATCAGTTCGTCGTAGGTGCCGAAGCCGCCGGGCAGGGCGATATAGGCTGCCGAGCGTTGCGACATGAGCATTTTTCGCTCGTGCATCGTGCCGACGATGATCAGCTCGGCGAGGCCGGCGTGGGCCACTTCGGGTCGGGCGAGGAGTTGCGGGATGACTCCAACGACGCGGCCGCCGACGGACAGGGCCGCGTCGGCCAGCGTGCCCATCAGTCCGACCGATCCGCCGCCGTAGACCAGCGTGGCCCCGGCCTGTCCGATGGCGCGGCCCAGGGCGTGGGCTTCGGCGGCGTAGCGTGGATCGCGGCCGGGGCTTGATCCGCAGAAGACCGCGATGCCGACGCCTTGCAGATTCATGCACTCTCTCTGGCCGGGGCTGGGGACGAATTTCGCGGCGGAGAAGCTAGCGGATCAGAGGGTGTTTGCGAAAGCGGTCTGCCCGCGGCGGGTGCGGAGTCAGAGTTTCTGGGCCTCCTGCTCGATGGCGAGGCGATAGACCGAGGAGATTTCGTCGGAGTTGGTGATGAGGGTGTTCAGGTCTTGCAGCAGGCCGTCTTCGAGTCGATAGATCCAGCCGTGAACGGCGAGGCTTTGCCCCGAAGCCCAGGCCTGTTGCACGATGGTGGTGCTGCAGACGTTGTTGACCTGCTCGATCACGTTCAGCTCGCACAGCTTGTCGAAGCGGCGCTGCTCGCTTTCGATGCGCTGGAGCATGGGCTCGTGCTTCCAGCGCACGTCGCGGATGTGGCGCAGCCAGTTGTCGATCAGCCCGAGGTGGCGGTCGTGCTGGGCCGCCTTCACGCCGCCGCAGCCGTAGTGGCCGCAGACGATGATGTGCTCGACTTTGAGCACGCAGACGGCGTATTCGATGCAGGAGAGCGCGTTGATGTCGGTGTGGATGACGACGTTGGCGACGTTGCGGTGGACGAAGACCTCGCCCGGCAGGAGGCCGATAATTTCATTGGCGGGGACGCGGCTGTCGGCGCAGCCGATCCAGAGATAGTGGGGGGACTGCTGCTGCGTGAGCTTGGTGAAGAAGTCGGGGTGCTCAGATCGCACCTTTTCGGCCCACTGGCGGTTTTTCTGGAACAGTTCGGGCAATAGCCGCATGGCAGCGTCTCCGTCTACCGGCTGGAGGGTTGTCGAATCGGCGTCGCGCCCGTCGCGTGCCGCGAAATGCAAAGTCCGCCGCGCCCGGCCGGCGCGACGGATTAACAGAATAGTTAGCTTACGAGTTCCCGGTTCTCCGGGTTCGGCTAAACCGCCCGAATTACGATTGTGTCGTTTTGTCCGCCGAAGCCGAAGCTGTTGCTCAGGCAGGCGCTGACCGGAATCTTGCGGGCGGCGTTGGGGACGTAGTCGAGGTCGCAGTTGGGGTCGGGGTTTTGATAGTTGATGGTGGGGGGCACGACGCCGTCGCGGATGGCCAGGACGCAGGTGATCAGCTCGACCGCGCCGGCGGCGGCGACGAGGTGGCCGAACATGCTCTTGACGCTGCTGATCGGCACGTTTTTGGCGTGATCGCCGAAGACGTTGCGGATCGCGAGGGTTTCGAGCTTGTCGTTTTCCTCCGTGCCGGTGCCGTGGGCGGAGATGTAGTGGATGTCTTTGGTCGTCATGCGGGCGTCTTCGAGGGCGGCGCGCATGGCGGCGGTCGCGCCGCGGCCGGATTCGTGGATGTCGGTGACGCGGAAGGCGTCGGCCGTGCTGCCGAAGCCGACGACCTCGCAATAGACCCGCGCCCCGCGGCGGCGGGCCGACTCGGCTTCTTCGAGGATCAGGATGCCCGCGCCTTCGCCGAGGACGAAGCCATCGCGGGTCTGGTCGAAGGGGCGTGAGGCGGTGGCGGGCGAATCGTTGCGGCGCGAGAGGGCCGTGAGGCGATTAAACCCGGTGACGCCCAGCGGATGGATCATGCTGTGTGCGCCGCCGCTGATCATGATGTCGGCGTCGCCGCGGCGGATCATGGCGGCGGCCTCGCCCAGGGCCTGGGTGCTGGCGGCGCAGGCGGTCAGCGTGTTGAGGTTGGGGCCCTGCGCGTTGAAGCGATAGGCGATGTGCGAGGCGGCGGCGTTGGGGTCCTGCTCGAGTTCGCGCACCGCGGTGAAGCGTTCGTAGGCGACCTCTGCCCAGCGTTTGGCGTCGAGCGAGTTGGCTTCGCGATTCCAGCCGGAGACGGCCGCCGCCGTGAAGCTCTCGAAATCGATCGGGCCTTCGCCGCCGCCGAGGTAGACGCCGACCATGTCGGCCGGCACGTTGGGGATTTCAGCGGCGTCGCCATTGCCGTTGCGCAGCGTGGGCAGGCCGGCGTCGCGCCAGGCGGTGGCGGCGGCGGCGAGCGCGAAGCGGGCGTTGCGGCTGGCGCTGGC
>JALHOX010000263.1 GCA_022842805.1 Phycisphaerae bacterium
GCCGCTCGTCGCCCTCCAGATCCCCATCACGCAACGTGTGATCTGCGCCAAGATCCGCCTCGGCGACCTGAACATCGACGGCGTCGTCAGCGTCGGTGACATCTCCGCCTTCGTGCTGGCGCTCACCAACCCGACCGCGTACACTGACCAATACCCCGAAGGCGACCTGCTGATCGCCGACACCAACGAAGACGGCGTCGTCAGCGTCGGTGATATCTCCAGCTTCGTCGCCATCCTCACCGCTCCGCCCGAGCCCGACGCCGGCAGCAACGACAACGCCGACGGCACGCCCTAAGCGCCGAAGTTCCCGATCCCTCGGCGGGTGGCACGGACAAGCGGTAATCCGCTTGTCCGTGTCTTCATTCCCCTGGCAGTGGACCACGACACGCCATGAAACGGGCGTTCTTCTGTGAATCTTCGGCCGGCTCGCCGTCGCACGAACTCGACCAACCGCGGATGCAACAAACCTCGCCAATCTCTACGCGATGCGCCGCCCGTGGCATCCCCTTTGCGTCGCGCAAGCGTGTTTCACGTGAAACAGATTTGCCGCCCCGCGCGCTGTTCTACCGCTTCGCAGCCAGCGCCAATAACGCCACCACGTCACACGCGATCGCCAACCCCCGACCGACCGCATCGAGCCCTTCGTTGGTGCCCGCTTTGATGTTGACGCGATCGGCCGAAACACCGATCCGCTCCGCGATCGAGCTACGCATCGCCGGCTTAAACGCCGCCAGCTTCGGCCGCTCGGCGTGGATCATGAGGTCGACATTCACCACCACCCACCCCGCGGCGTGCACCCGCTCAACGATCTGTCGCAGCAGTTCGCGGCTGTCGGCGCCGCGATAGGTCGGGTCGGTGTCCGGAAAAAACTCGCCGATATCGCCCAGCCCGGCAGCGCCGAGCAATGCGTCCATGAGGGCGTGCAGAACGACATCGGCGTCGCTGTGGCCCAGCAGGCCGAAATCGCACGGAATGTCGACGCCGCCGAGCACGAGCCTGCCGCCGGGCAGTATGCGGTGGACGTCGTGACCGTGGCCAATGCGATAGGGGCAATCCATGATGATCTCGATCCCGTCGGAGCGACGATAGAATATCGTGCAAGGCGACGCGGCGAGCATACCCGGCGCGCACGCGTCCGCCGACCCCGCAGCCCCTGCCGGAAACCGAGAAACCGTTGCGATCGACGGTCGAGAATAAGAATCCGCGCCGCGGCGGCCCCGCCGAACTTCGCGAGATGCTCGAGGCGTCTGGCGACGTCTACATCGGCGCCGCGGCCGCCCGCGACCGGACGCGGCGCGTGATCATCGCGTTGTGCGGCGCCGCGTTGCTCGGGGCGGCGGCCTGGTTCTACTTCGCGCTGCAGCCCGAGTACGCCGAGCCCAGCGGCACCTACCCGGTTCGCGTCAGTTGCTCCCAATGCGGGCATGTCGAACAGCGGCGGGTTTCGCCCAGCGTGTCGTTTCCGCTGCGCTGCAGCAAGTGTGAGAAGTCGACGGCGAGGCCGCTGTGGAAGTGTCGTCGCTGCGCGCGCGAGTTCGACGCTGTGGAACCCGGGCGATATCTGTTTTGTCCGCAGTGTCGCAGCGCCAGCGTCGGCACCGCGGCAGAAGGTCCTGCGACGCAGAATTCGCCCCCGCCCGACCCGTCGATCCAGCCGCCCCCCTGATCGCTCCGGCGATCCGGGAATAACCCCGTCGGCGCAAGCCCGCCGATTCACCGGGGATTCGGCCCCGCTGCCGACGGCACGCTTACCAGTCGCGCGTGAACTTCACACTGCCCGAGACGTATTCACGCGAGCCGGATTTATCGAGCGCCCAACGGATGCGGGCCGCGCCCTCGATCACATCCTTCATCGAGCCGCAGGTGCTGATCCGCAGGTGCCCTTCGAGGCCAAACGCAGAGCCGGGCACGGTCACGACTTTGACCTTTTCCAGCAGGAATTGCGCCAGTTTGACCGAGTCGCGCTGGTGGGCGCTGAAGTCGGGGAAGCAGTAAAACGCTCCGTCCGGCGGCGTCACGATGACGTTTGGAATGGCCCGCAAGCCCGCGACCAGCGACTCGCGATGCGTCTGTAATTCGTCACACAGCGCCTGCACCGATTCCTGCGGCCCGCGCAGCGCGCCGATTGCCGCAGCCTGGCCGAGCGCCGATGGCCCGCTGGTCTGCTGGCCCTGAATCGCCCCCATCGCCTTGCGCAGCGTCGGATTGGCGATGCCCCAGCCGATGCGAAAACCGGTCATGGCATAGGCCTTGGAAACGCCGTTGAAGACGATGATCTTCGTGTCGTCCTGTTTGGCGGTCGAAAACTCAAAGACGCTGAGCGGCTTGCGGCCGTCGAAGAGCAGGCGCTGATAGATGTCGTCGACCATGAGATAAAGCCCGCGGCTTTCGCAGAAGCGCACCAACTCCGCCACGAATTCGCGCGTGTAGACGACGCCGCTGGGGTTGTTGGGGCTGTTGAGCAATACGCCGCGCGTGCGACCATTGACTGCGGCTTTCACGCGGTCGAGGCTGGGCTGCAGGTTGGTGTCGGGGGCGAGGATGATCGGCTCTGCGCCGCAGACGCGGACCATCTCGGAGTAACTGGCCCAGTAGGGCGCGAGGATGATCAGTTCGTCGCCGGGGTCGAGGATCGACTGCATGCAGACCATGACGGCCTGCTTGCTGCCGGCGGAGACGCAGACGTTGTCCGGCGTGATATCGCGGTGGTACCAGGTTTTGGTGTATTCGCAGATCGCCTGCTTGAGCGGGAGGATGCCGTCTTCCGGACCGTAGCGAATCTCGCCGGTGGCGAGCAGCTTTTGCGCGGCCTCCAGGGCGGCGGGCGGCGCCTTGCTGGTGGGTTCGCCGCCGCCGAGGTGGACGATCGGCTCGCCGGCGGCCTTGAGCCGGGCGGCAGTGCTGTTGAGTTGGAGCGTGACTGAGGGATGAATCGCGGCGGCAAGCCGGCTGAGCGACATTCTGTTCGTTTCCGAAAATAGGGATGGCGAATCCAACGCGATCCTATCGCGGCGTCGCCGATAAACACAGTGGTGCGCGCGAGGCGACGACTGTCGCCGAATGCGCCGTGTCAGGCGCCAGGTTTCAAGTGTCAGGTGAAGACCGACACCCGCGCGATGTTCGCTCCTGACACCTGACACTTTCGACGAGCGCGCGGACGCGCGAATGGAGGTTCCTTTGCGAATCGACGTCTGCTGTTTCTATGGCGCGTTTGGCACCTCCAATCACACGCTGACCGGGCTACGCAAGCACCGCGAGACGAGTCGGCTGGATCGAATGCTGGTGGCGCCGATCGGGGCGGCGTCGGCCAGCGTGGGCGGTGAGGATCGCCAGGAGCCGGACGCGAACACCGATGTCCTCCAGCTCCATCGACTGGAGCCGCAATGCGAAGCTTGGTATTGGGCGCGGCCGACGGCGGCGGATCACGATATTCACGCACTGGCCGGTGCGCTGCAGAGCGAGGCGTTTCGCGGCGTGTTTCTGGCACCGGAGATGAATGACTTCGCGCTGGACGATCGCCACCTCAATCCACTGCTCGAAGTCTGCGCTCGCGTCGACACGCCGGTGATGGTCTGGGTCGGCGAGCGGGCCGACGCGCGACCGACGCGGCTGCTGACCTGGATGAACGGCCTGACCGCGCGCGTGACGTGGATCCTTCACGGCGGAGCGAAGCCCAACCTGCGGCGCGAGACGGCGGAGGTGGCGCGGCGGATCGCGGCCCGACGCGACGGGCGCGTCTATGTGACGACCGCCGGCGGCGATCTGGCGGGCATCCAGCTCTTCGTCGAGAAGCTGGGCGCCAAGCGCATCCTGCTGGGGACCGGCGGCGGCGGCGAGTACGCCGAAGACGTTTTGCGGCCGGCGACGCAACTGCGTGAGCTGCGGGCGGGACTCTCGGACGAATCGTTTGCGGCGATCTGCGGCGAGAACGCATCGGGGCTGTTTGCGAACTGGCTGTTCGATGGGGGGAAGACGGCGGGGAAGTCGGCGGTGGCGGTGCAGGCGCAATAGCCAGCGTTGACTTTTGGGGCAAAAAGCGCGATAATCATAAACAATGGCAAGGCGGCGAATAGCGGAGCGGGGGCGAGCGTCCATGTTCGGGGCCGCGAAGTCGGCGTCGTCGCTGCTGGTGCTGTTCGTCCCGAGTCATGACCGCGATGGTCAGCGTGTGGACCAGAAACGATGGGTGCGTTCCGCCCTGGAAGTGCTTGGGACGCTATTTCAGGGTGCGACGGCATTTCCGAAGGGAGTCGGAGTTTGGCGCGATGATGAGCAAGGCGGCAAGCTCTTGTTCGACGAGCCGGTCGTCATTCAGTGTTATACGAGCGAGGCGGCTTTGCTCGACGCGACGACCTGTGCGCGATTGAGAGAATTCCTTGAACGAATGGGCAAGGAGATGCACCAAGGCGCCATTGGGTTTGTCATCGACAACGAGTACTTGGAACTGCGGTTCCCGCGATAAAGGTCTTTAATATGGCACGAAAAATCAAACAGATCGCCGAGAATTTGGGGGCGAAGATCGTCGGTCGACTACCGGAAGTCGGGGGCGGTGCGTTTGGCGCGGCGCGATTGCCCCAGGTGGTGGCGGACCTTAAGTCGCGTCTGAAGCCCAGCCGGGGTGTGCGCCCCGGGCGTCCAACAAACAGCAATTGGGTCGAGCGGCCGAAGGTGCCGATGAGTGCGGCGACCATTCGGAAGCTAAAGAAGCTCGCGTCGCGGGCCAGTTCAGACGAACGCAAAGTGAGCCCGATGCAGGTGGCCGCCGAGTTATTGGAGAATGCGGTCGCGTGCTGCAATTGAGGGAGATGAGAAGAGCCGCACCGGACGACGAAGCCACCGGCTTCGATCGGTCTCCTTCCGGGCAAAAAACGCTCGGTCCGCGGCTGCGAGTGTGGGTGCTGCGCTACGTCACTCGGGCGATTTGACCGTCGTACCTCGCCCTGCTCGCCAGCGCCGAATCGCCTCCAGCAATGCGATCATCACGATGATCCCGCCGATATCCGCGAACCAATCGTTAATGTCGGTGCCGCGCAGGACGAATTGCTGCGTCCACTCGTCGAACGCGGCGTAGCCCATGAGCGCGATCCCCAGCAGCGGCGCGAAGCGGGCCGAACGAATCGGGCGAAACGCCTCCCAAAATCGCCAGGCCAGGAAGGCCAGCAGTGCGAAGGCGGTGGCGTGGGCCAGCTTGTCGTCGCCGGGGACTTTCGGCAGCTTTAGCCCGGGGAAGTGATTCACGAGAAACAGAAAGAGAAAGTAGGCCGGAAAGGCGCGGCGATACCACGCGATCCAAGGGGGCGGGAGCCGGGAGGCGGACGGTTCCCTCGCGGGGCGATCGGCGGCGGAGCCGAGAGATAAGGGTGGTCCGCTCACAGGCCGTCCGGCAGCGCGTCATGGCGCACGGGCGGCAGCGCGTGGGGCGAGACGGCGGTGACGATCCCCTCGGGCACCGTTCGGTCGAAGGGGGCCGTATCGGGCGCGACGATCACCGCGTCGCTGGACGCCGCCACCGCGGGCGGCGGCGGATCCTCGGGCCGCTTGGCCCGCAGCAGCTCCTTTGCCAGCGCGGCATAGTCGGCGGCGCCGTGGCTGTCGGGGGCGTAGTCGAAGATCGTCTTGCCGAAGCTGGGGCACTCGGCGAGCTTGATGTTGCGACGGATGGCGGAGTCGAAGACGCGCGCGCCGAACCAGGCGTCGGTTGCCGCGGCGGCGCCGAAGAAGGTCGAAACGTCGGCCTGCACTTCCTGGGAGAGGCGCGTGCCGCGCTCATAGAGGCTGAGCACCACGCCGCTGACGCGCAGCGCAGGGTTGAGCGATTCGCGGACGGCGGTGACGGTTTCGAGCAGGCGACTAAGCCCCTGCAGTGCGAGGAAGTGGGGCTGCAGCGGAATCAGCACCTCGCTGGCGAGCACCAGCGCGTTGATCGCGATCAACCCGAGCGAGGGCGGACAATCGAGCACGCAGAGATCGAAGGCGTCGCGAAAAGGCTCTAGCGCTCGCGACAGGATTCGCTCGCGATCCTCGCGATCGGCGATCTGCAGCTCGGCCCCGACCAGATCGACCGACGACGGGATCAGCGAGAGCCGATCGTTGACGTTGCGGGCGATTTCGGCGACGGGAGTGCGATTGACGAAGAGGTCGAAGACGGTGGGGTCGGTCGGACCGGGGTCGACGCCGACGTGCAGCGTGGCGTGGGCCTGCGGATCGAGGTCGATCAGCAGCACGCGCTTCTTCATCCGCGCGAACGCCGCCGCGATGTTGACGGCGGTGGTCGTCTTTCCGACGCCGCCCTTCTGATTGAGCACGGCCAGTGTTCGCATATCCGGAAAGTGTAGGGGCGGAGGGGTGGCGGCGTGAAGAAACGTCGCGCACCGAACGGCCGAACCTCGCCCCCCTACCCCTCGTCGTGGATGTACTTCGCCCGGTTGACGAGCAGGATGATTCCGCCGACCAGAAGCGC
>JALHOX010000264.1 GCA_022842805.1 Phycisphaerae bacterium
ACCCGAACATGACCGGCAACGATCGGTTCAAGGCGCCGGTGTATGAATGCCCCTCCGACGTGGGCTATCCGAACAATCCGCTGATCGACGACATCAGCGGCCAGGCGCGGCGAAAAAAGCTCTATGACATCAACGGCAACAGCTATCGCGGCAGCTTTTTCTCGCGTTCGGTCGGCGGCGGCAGCGGCCGGCCCGCGATCACCTTTGGACCGGGCGGACACCGATTGAGCCAACTGACCGAGACCGCGCGAACGATGCTCATCGGCGAACCGCTGTTTTTCAACATGATCGGACAGAACGGCAACGTCGATAACCCGGCACTGTCGGTGAACCTCTACGGCTGGCACAAGCGAATCAACACCGACAATCTCATTTTCGTGGATGGCTCGGCCCGCTCCACGCTGGCCGGAAGATTCAACAATGTGGACCCGGCCACCGCCACGGCGAGCGCCAGCGATTCGATCACGCCCGAAAGCCTGCGATTTATGGCGCGCGGCGAGCAGTGGCGCCTCGACGTATTCCCCGTTCCGGCGGCGGCCCTGACGCGGGCGCCCGGCGCGGGAGGCGACTCGACCGCGGGTTATCAGGGCCTGCTGGCCGACATCCCGCCCAATGCCTGGCCGCGAGTCGGTTTTCAGAACAACCTGAGCGGCTGGGTCCGTCCATAAATCCCGTCCGTCGGAACCCGCCGTTACCCCGCGACGCCGATCGCTCAGCCGTGTATAAACCAACCGAGTGAAGCGAGCGAACGGCACCATCCTGCACCCCGCGTTGGTCGTCGCCCTGTTGGCGGCGACGATCGGCCTGCGCGCCGCGGCCCAGCCGGCCTCGGCTCCGGCCTCCCCGGCACTGACGATTCCGGAAGCGGTCTCGGCTCGGCTGTTCATGGAACGGCCGATCGTCGCGCCCGGCGAGCCGCTGATCGCGCAGTTCTCCCTGAAAAACAGCGGCAACGCGCCGGCAGTCGTGCGGTTGTCGATGCCGCAGGATGATGCGGCTTCGGTCTCGCTGCCGCTGGCGGCGATTTTCGGCAGCCCGACCGGTCCGGCGTTGACGGTCGCGCCGCGCGGCGAATTGCCGCAGGTTGTCCTTCCGCCGCCCTCGAAACAGGCGGAGCTGCGCGATGTCACGATCGCGGCCCGCGGCCTGATCGGGGCCGAGTTGGACCTGCGCGAGTATTGCACCGCGCTGCGCTACCCCGGCCACTACACCGTGGCATGGCGGCCGCTCGGGCCCGGCGGTCCGGTGGCGTCGGTCGAGATCCGCGTCGAGGGGCGCAAAGACGCCATTTGCGTCACCGACTACGGCAAGCTGTCGATCGAGCTCCGCTACGACGAGGCCCCCAAGAACGTCGAGAATTTCGTCGACCTCGTCCGCGAGGGCTTTTACAACGGCCTCTCGTTGCATCGCGTCGTGCCCGGCTTCGTGGTCTCGGCCGGCTGCCCCAACGGCGACGGCACCGGCACACGGCCCGACGGCAAGTATGTCCCCGCCGAGCTGACGCCGGAGCAATTCAACCTGGGCACGATTGCGATGGCCCACCTGCCCGACGACCCCAACAGCGCCAGTTGCCAGTTCTTTATCTGCCTCGATCGCCTGCCGGCGCTCGACCGCACACACACGATCATCGGCATCTGTCGCGACGAAGCCAGCCTCGCCACCTTGCGGGCCATCAGCGAGGTCGGGCTGGATCGGCAATATCGCCCGCTGCGGCCGATCGCGATTCGCTCGATCAACCTCATCGACCGCGACCCCAAGGCCCGCGCGGCCGCGTTGCAGCAGGGAACGCCGCAGATGCCGGCTTCGCGGCGTCGACCGCTGCGGCTGCCGCAAACGCGGGCCGAGCGCGAGGCCGCGCCGGCCGATTCCGGGCAAACGGACATGACGCCCGCCAACGCGGACGCGCGTCCGCCGCGGGCCGATGCGGACGAAGTCCAGGCGATGCGGGAGCGCATTCGCGCTCGCCTGCCGCGCACGGCGCAGCAGAGCCCCCCTGCTCGATACGCTCCGCCGCCCACCGCGCCGCCCGCCGCACCTCGTGTCGGCCAAATGCAGCCGATGACGTCGAGCGCGCGTCCGGCACCCGCGCCGCCGAGCGCCGCATCGACCACAAACACGCCTCCGCCGCCGATGAAGACCGCCGCCCCGGCGCCGAAGACGTCTGCGCCCATGCAGCCGGCGGCGCGTCCGCCCGCTGCTCCGATCAATCGGGCTCCGGCGAAGCCGCCCACCACGAGCGCCCCGGCGCGACCGTCGCCGACGAACATGGCGCCGATGACGCCCGTGCAGCCCTCGGCCCCGAAGCCCTCAGCTCCGATTCCCTCGGCGCCCAAGCCCTCGGCTCCCAAGCCCGGCCCCAAGGGCTGATGGCTTCTCGAATCTCGTGCAACGTCGCCCCTTCTGAAATGGAAGGTCGCAGGCTCCGGTGGGCGAGGAAAGATCGATCGTGACGCACGACCCATCGAATCAACCGCCCGCCCTACCCGCCGCCGCCGCTCCGCGTCGCGGGCGCTCCGCCTCTTTCGCGTTCGCGCTGCTCGCGCTGACCCTGGCCGGCTACTGGGGCACGACCGAGGTGATGCGCTTCGTCAATCGACAGCGATTCCTGGCGACGCTGCGCACCGCGGACGGCGAGAGCGCCAAGCGGGCCGCGTGGTGGGTGGCCGATGCCAACCGCACAAAGTTTGCGCCGCAGGTGCGCGAAGCGCTGGCGCGGCCCGACATCTCGGCCGACTATCGCGAAGCGCTGGTCTACACGCTGGGCAAGCTGCGCGACGCCGACGCGATCCCCCCGCTCCGTGCGCTGCTGGCCGGCGAGGGCTCGGGCGTCGTGCGTCAGGCCGCGTGGCTGGCGCTGGCGCGAATCGAACCGCAGGCTTTTTTGACCACGGCGGGCGATGCGTCGCTGCGGCGCAGCGAATGGGACGAGCTGGGCATCGCGGTGGGGCGCGTCGCCGCGGGCGACTGGGCCGGCTTGCGCGACGTCCTGCAGTGGGCGCAGACGGGCGACGTCGATCAACGGCAGATCGCCTGTCGCACGCTCGACCGCGTGGTGAAGCCGTTGTTGGAAGCGGCGGGGCGCTGGCCGGTCGACTTTCGTCCGAAGGCGGGCGAGGTGTGGGAGACGGCCCGCGTGGCTGAAATTGCGCGACGCACGAGCGAGGTCGATCTGGCAAAGGTTGCGCTCGACGGCGCTCAGCACGAGAAACGCCGCGAAGGCGTCGAAAAGAACGTCCGCCGGCTGGCGAGCGGACGCGCATACCTGGCGTGGTTTCTGGTCGGCTCCGACGAATCGCGCGAGCGCGAGCGAAAGGCCGCCGAGCTCAATCGGCACTAACCCGCGACCGGCATATCATCTTCCGGAAATCGCTCGGCAATTCCGCCGATGCATTCTGCAACCAACGATCGAATGAACCAACGACCGCGACGGCTGCATGCGGCCTGCGGTTGGTCAAGGAGGAAACCGGATGACGCTGATTTCGAAGGCGATGAACCAGAAGATCAATGAGCAGATCGCCAACGAGCTTTCCGCCTCGTACGCCTATCTCGCGATGTCCTGCGTCCTGCAGGGTATGGAGCTGATCGGGCTGGCGGGCTGGTTTCGCAAGCAGTCGGAGGAAGAGCGCGAACACGCCATGAAGTTCCTTGGCTATTTGCAGGACGTGGGCGCGGCGGTGCAGCTCCGGGCCATCGCCGAGCCGAAGGCGAAGTTCGATTCGGTCGTCGCCATCGCCGAGTCGGCGCTGGAGCACGAACAAAAGGTCACGAAGCAAATTCACGAGCTGGCGGCGCTGGCGCGTGAGGAGAAGGACTACTCGACCGAGAGCTTCCTCAAGTATTTCGTCGATGAACAGGTCGAAGAACTGGCCAGCACGTCGCGGCTGGTGGCGCTGGCGAAGATGGCCGGCCCCAACCTGCTGCAGCTCGACGGCTACATCGCGCGGACGCTCGGCAAGGACGACTAGCCCCGCTTGGATTTGAAGCGCCGCGCGGCCGCCCCGCCTCTACCGCGTCGGTTGCATTTCGCTGCCCCTATTTCCTGCGACAGATCTGCTGCCCCGGCAAGCGGCGCACCAGCCCCTTCAGCTCCAGCGCCGTCAGCGCGGCCAGCGCCTCCCCGGCCGGCGCGCCGAGCAGGCGGATGAGCGCATCCTGCGACATCGCGTCGCCCGCTGCGAGCGCGGCGTAGGCGCGCTGTTCGATCGGGCTGAGCGACGGGGGTGCGGGCGGATCACTCGAGGCGCTGAGCGGGCCGTCCTCGTCGCTCGCCGGAGCGATCGCCTGTTGCTCAAACAATGAGCGTGTCGCGGCGTGTGGCGGCGCGGGCGATGTCGTTGCCCCGCGCATCTTCGCCCCGGTCTCTCCCAACTCGTCCAGAATGTCTTCCAGACACGTCACCAGCTTCGCGCCGCCGTCGCGGATCAATTTGTTCGTGCCGATCGACATCGGATCCTGCACGCGGCCGGGAATCGCGAAGACCTCGCGGTTGTATTCGCTCGCCAGCCGGGCAGTGATCAAAGCCCCGCTGCGGGCGGCAGCCTCGACCACCAGCACGCCCAACGACAGACCCGCGATGATGCGATTGCGGGCCGGAAAGTTGCTCGCGCGGACGACCGTCCGCAGCGGCAGCTCGCTGATCCACGCCCCGCTGGAGAGCAGCTTTTCGGCCAGCGCGCGATTCTCGGGCGGATAGATGTCGTTCAGCCCCGATCCCATCACCGCGAGGGTGCGCCCGCCCGCGTCGACCGCGCCGTGATGAGCGAATGCATCGATGCCGCGCGCCAGCCCGCTGACGATCGTGAAGCCGGCGCCCGCGAGCAACTCGCCAAAGCGCCGCGCCTGCTCGCTGCCATAGATCGAGCAGCGCCGACTTCCGACGATCCCCAGCGCGAGATGATCGGTCGGCCGCAGCTCGCCTTTGACGAACAGCACAATCGGGGCATCGTCGATTTGCTTCAGCCCATGCGGATACTCCACATCATCGCGACAGAGGATCCGCACCCCCTGCTCCGCCGCCGCGGCCACCTCCGCCTCCGCCGCGCGGCGTGCATCGTCGCGCTGCGCCACGATCTTTCCCGCCCGGTCCAGGCCGATGCCCTTGATGTTCGCCAACTCGGCGGCGGGAACGGTGAAGCCCGTCGCGGCGTCGCCGAAGCGTTCGACGATCCGCGAGAAGAGGACCGGCCCGACGCCGTCGGTCAGCGTCCAGTGCAGGTGTGCCAGAAGCGCTTCGTGCATGATGTCAGTCTGATCGTGCGGCTTCGGCTGCTCAAGGGGGGAATCGACCGGAAAGACCGGTGCGTTGGGGCGGATCGCTCGGCAATTCGTTGCGGTGCCACGCCGACTCTCACGGCAAGTCGATTCACCAGTCAATGAAAAACGGCATGCTCTCCCGGAATACCGCGAGAGCATGCCATCGAGCAACGATTCACTCGCACACGACGCGCCGCACGGCACGTCGTGTCGATCGACGTCGCGACTTAGTTTTTCCGCACCGGCTGCGTCTCCGCCACGCAAACCCGCGTACAGATCACGCCGCCCGAAGCGCCGCAATCGGTGCCGGGCGGGAACACCTGACACGAACCGTCGCCGTAGCAGCAGGTCACGCCTGTGGTCGGACAGGCCGCACCCGGCCCGCCGCAGATCGAGCCGCCGCTCGCGGCGCAATCCGCAGGCGCGACCACGCTGCACGAGCCGCTCGGCAGGCAGCAAGGCTGCGGCGGCGGCGGACAGGTCGAACCGCACGGCGTACCACCACTCGCGGCGCAATCCGCGGGCAGCGCGACGCTGCACGACCCATCGCCCAGACAACACGGGACCGGCGTCGGCGTCGGGCAGGGTTGGCCCGGACCGCCGCAGGCAGTGCCGCCGGCCGCGGTGCAATCGGTCGGCGTCACCACGCTGCACGAACCGTTCGGCAGGCAGCACGGGACCGGATCGACCACCGGCTCACAATTGACCGGGATGCGGACCTTGTCGCAGCACTCCTCCTGCTGACAGTTCGGATCGCACGCCGCCACCGCACCGCTCGACGCCTCCGAGTAGGCGGCGAACAGGAACGACGACGATGCCGAGGCATACCACGAAGCCGACGCCGAGAACTGCGCGGCGGCGGCCCACTCGGCGGCCCACTCGGCGTACCAACTGGCGGAGAAGGCAAAGGCGAAGAACGCCTCCGCAGCGGCCTGCGCGGCGGCCACCGCATTCGCCGCGGCAATCACCTGCACCTGCGCGTTGACGAAGACCGCGACGGCGGCCTGCGCCTGAGCGCCGGCGACCGCCACAGCCTCAGCCAGCGCCAACGTATTTCCACCGCAAGCGGCCGCGAACGCATCGGCCTCCGCAGCGGCGGCGGCTTGGGCATTCGCCTGCGCTGCAGCCGCGGCCTGCGCCAGAGCGGCAGCAGCAGCCTGGGCTTCCGCCGCAGCCACCGCGCAAGCAGC
>JALHOX010000265.1 GCA_022842805.1 Phycisphaerae bacterium
GCCAGGTCTTGCAGCCGCGGAGCTCGGGCAGCGGCGGAAAGGCCGGCTCGCTGACGGCGACATGGCCCAGAAAGGCGACGGCCGGGAGGGCTTCGACGCCGAGCGCGGCGAGGCCGGCGCGGGCGGCCTCGATGGCGGTAGTGCCGCTGCCGGCGAAGGGGTCGAGGATCGCGGTGGCGGCGCGCTGGTCGATGGGGGCCTGGGCGATGAAGCGTCGCACGAGCGCGGGCGAAAAGCCCTGGGTGTAGGGAAGCCAGCGGTGATAGGGCTCGCGCGAGAGATCGGCGCCGGTGACGAGCCGGGCGAGCGACTCATCTTCGCTGAGGCGCTTGTACCAACGGCGCTCGAGGGACTCGCGGGCGTCGGTGTGTTCGAGCACCATCGCGGCGCGGCGCTTCGCAAAACGGTCGGATCTTCGGCCCATGGGGGCGTTGTCCCCTCGATGAGCGGATTTCGCAAGCGGGGCGCGGGGCGAAAGGGCAAAACGGCGAGGCAGGGAAGGCGTGTGACGACGAATCGCGCGGGTGGCGGGCGGCGATTTAGTCACAACGTGAGTACGCGGTTTTGTCGTTTCGCACATTCGCGAAGGCGGTCCTTTCTTGTTTCGGCCTTGCGCGCTCGCTACCGTACCCCTTCGCACCCCAACCGCCCCGGAGCCCGCAATGAGTGTTGCTGATTCGTTGACGCAGAAAGCCGCCGCCCTCGGAAAACTCGCCGTACGGATGTGTACCGACGCTGGTTCGGGCCATCCGTCGAGCGCTCTGTCATTGGCCCATCTCACGACGGAGATTCTCTATCGTCGTATGCGCCACGACCCGGCGAATCCGTGGCACCGCGGGGCGGATCGGCTGGTGCTGAGCGAGGGGCATGCCGTGCCGATCGTGTACGCGGCGTGGGCGGACATGGGCGGGATGGTCGGGAAATCGCCGACGAGCAAGCATGCGCTGCGGCCGGCGGAGGTGGCGGGGTTGCGCGATCTGAAGACGGAGCTCGACGGCCACCCGAACCCGGCCGAAGGATTTCCGTTTTTTGACGCGGCCACGGGCAGCCTGGGGATGGGTCTGAGCGTTGCCGCCGGCTTGGCGCTGGGGGCACGGCTCGACAATTCGCAGCGGCGTGTGTTCTGCATCATCGGCGACGGCGAATCGCGTGAGGGGCAGATCTGGGAAGCGGCCGACTTCATTGCCGATCACAAACTGACCGGCGTCTGCACGATTTTCAATTGCAACGGTCAGGGGCAGGCGGGCTTTGTTTCGGAGCAGCAGTCGGCGGAACGGCTGGCTGACAAGATGCGAGCGTTTGGGTGGGAAGCGGTGATCATCGACGGTCATGATCCGGCGGCGATCTCGGCGGCTCTGGACAAATTTGGCCGCACGACCGCGCCGCTGGCGATCGTGGCGAAGACGTTGAAGGGTTGGGGGGTCGACGCGCTTTTGAAGGGCAACTGGCACGGTAAGCCGCTGCCGGCGGGCGAGCTGGCTGCGGCGGATGCGTCGCTGGATCGCGCGGCGGGTACGACGACGAACCCGTCGTTTCCGGCGCCGCCCGCGCCGGCGGGCGTGAGCATTTCGCACCCGGATCCGCGCGAGGTCGCTTGGCCGAGCTTTGCGGACGCGATGAGCGCGGGCGGACTGGGCGGTGCGCTGCAGAAGAACGCACTGGCGACGCGGCGGGCGTATGGAGCGGCGCTGCGGGCGGCGGGCGAGATCCTGCCGCAGGTGGTTGTGCTCGACGCGGATGTGAGCAATTCGACCTTCAGCGAGATGTTCCGAGAGAATCCGAAGACGCGCGAGCGCTTTTTTGAGTGCAAGATCGCCGAGCAGAACATGATCTCGGTCGCGGCGGGTCTTTCGGCCGCGGGCTACATCCCCTTCGCGAATTCGTTCAGCAAGTTTCTCTCGCGCGGGTATGACCAGGTGGAGCTGGCGAGCATCTCGCGGGCGAACATCAAGCTGGTGGGATCGCACTCGGGCATCTCGCTGGCGGCGGACGGGCCGAGCCAGATGTCGCTGAATGACGTGGCGTTTTTCCGAGCCTTCACGACCGCGCGCGGCGACGACCGCAGCACGCCGCTGTGCCACATCTACCAGCCGGCCGACGCGGTCTCGGCGTATCAACTGACGCAACTGATGGTGAAGCAGCGCGGCATGGCGTATATGCGCACGTTCCGGCCGGATGTGCCGCTGCTGTACGCCCACGATCAGAAATTCGAGCCGCGCGGCTTCCATACGTTGATGACGGGCAGCGATCTGGCGCTGGTGGCGTGCGGGTATATGGTGCACGTCGCCAAGCAGGCGGCGGCGCTGCTGGAGAAGCAGAATCGTCGGGTGACGCTGATTGATGCGTATTGTCTGCCGCTGGACGATGAGCGCCTGTATGACGCGCTGCGCAAGGCGGGCGGTCGGGCGCTGGTTGTGGAGGACAATTACGGCGCGGGGCTGGGCGACGCGGTGGCGGCGATCGCGGCGCGGCGCGGCGGGCTGCGTGTGGAGCAGCGGACGGTGAGCCGCATTCCGAAGTCGGCCCGCAGCGCGGAAGAGATTCTGGATTATTGCGGCGTCGGGCCGCAGCAGATCGCGGATCATGCGCTGGCGGTGTTGGCGTCGGCGTAATTTCGTGGTGCGGGGCTTGTGCCTTGCGCACACGCCAGGAACAAGGCGGAGCCTTGTTCTACGAGAACGGTAGTGGTGCAGGGCTGCGGCCTCGTGCACTATCGAAGGACAAGGCGGAGCCTTGTTCGACCAGGACCAAGGCTGCGCCGTCGCGGCGCAAAGGAATAGATCGATGAATCTCGTCACCGGCGGCACCGGCCTGCTCGGCAGCCATATCGTCGAGCAGCTTCGTCTTCGCAATCTGCCCGTGCGCGTGCTCGTGCGGAAGAACAGCGACCGCTCGTGGCTGAAGACGCAGAATGTAGAGTTTGTCGACGGGGACGTGACCGATCCGCAGTCGCTCGCGGCGGCGTGTCGCGGGGTCGATGCGGTGTATCACTCGGCGGCGCGCGTCGGCGACTGGGGGCCGTGGGAGGAGTTTCAGCGCATCACGATCGACGGCACGCGGAGCATGGTCGAGGCGGCGATCGCCGCGAAGGTGCGGCGCTTCGTGCATGTGAGCTCGATCAGTTGCTACGGCTATCACACGCGCGAGATCACGGTCGATGAGACGTTTCCGCTCGGCTACAAGATGTATCGCTGGGCCTACTACACGAAGAGCAAGATTGCGGCGGAAAACATCGTGTGGGATGCGTACAAATCGAAGCGCATCGAAGTGACGGTGATCCGCCCGGCGTGGATCTATGGCCCGCGCGACCGCACGACCATCGCGCGCCTGTACGACATGATCACGTCTCGGCGGGCGAAGATTCTGGGCGACGGGACGAACCGGTTGAACGTGGTGTATGCGGGCAACATCGCCGAGGCAGCCATTGCTGCGGCGGCGCGGCCCGATTGCAATGGCGAAGCCTTTAACTGCTCGAACGACGGCGAGATCACGCAGCAGCAATACTTCGATCTGCTGGCGAGCGCCATCGGCGCGCCGCGCGTGACGACGCGGATCCCCTACAACATCGCCTATGGGGCGGGCCACCTGCTGGAAATCATCGGCCACATGACCGGGCAGAAGAACCCGCCGCTGATCACGCGCTACGCGGTGTGGCTGATGGGGCGGCGCTCGTTTTTCAGCGCTGAGAAGGCCCGTCGGATGTTGGGCTGGAAGCCGACGGTGACCTATGAGACGGGCATTCCGATGACGGTGCGCTGGTATGAGCAGCAGCGGGGCGAGGCCGCGGCGCCGCCGAGCGCCCCGGCTGCGCACGGCTCTCCGCACGCGCACGCTTCGCCGGCGGCGTAGCCCCCCTTCTCGGACGACGCGGCCACTCGGCCACAATAACGACCACGCCCGGGCGGCCGCCGTCGGGGTGACCTCTGATTTGGCTTGCCGCCGCGGGGGCGATCATTTTTCGGACAGCGTTGGCTCATCGCCGCCCGTCGGACGGGGTGGTGGCTGTTTGGTGGAAAGAGGCGGGCGATCGATGCCGATTTGTTCATCGCATGGTCGCGCTGCGGGCTGGTCCGCTCGGAACGGGTGCGACTTCACGACAGCAACCCAGGATTTTCCACCGGGAAAGCGAGCCGCGCATGGAACCGCATTACCGAATCCTCGTCATCGATGACAACGTCGACATTCACGCCGATTTTCGCAAGATTCTGAACCCGGAGACGCGGGCGTCGTCGAACGCGCTGCGTGCGATCGAGTCGGCGCTGTTCGACGGGCCGATCGCGACGCAGCGACAGATGCCGCAATTTGAGATCGACTCGGCCTATCAGGGCGAGGAAGGGCTGCGGATGGTGCAGGAGTCGGTGCGGCAGGACAAGCGTTATCACGTCGTGTTCTGCGACATGCGCATGCCGCCGGGCTGGAACGGGCTGCGCACGTCGCTGGAACTCATGCAGGCGGATCCGGGGCTGCGGATCGTGATTTGCTCGGCCTACTGCGACTACAGCGCCGACGAGATCGCCGCCGCGATTCCGGATCGATCGGGGCAGCTCAGTTTTCGCTCGAAGCCCTTTGTCGCGGAAGACATCGTGCGGCTGGCGCGATCGCTGGCGGAGTCGTGTGTCGCGGTCTGATGCGGTGGCGATTCGGCTGGTGCGAAGCGCACGGGAGAAGGGTCGATGCCGCTGAGTCATTCTGAACCGCGGGGCGCGGGCGGCGTGCGCGCGCCGCGCTGGCATGTGCTGTACTACATTTTGGCCGGGTTCAACCTGCTGACGCTCGTGGTGAGCCTGTTGCTGAGCCACCAGGTGTCGCGGCTGTACGCGGAATCGGTTCGGGCGAATCAACGGTGGGCGGATCGCTTCGCAACGCTGAACACGCTGTCGGAGGCGGCGGGGCGTGTGAACGCGCCGGGCAATGATGTGTTTGAGACGCATGACGCGGCCCGCGAGCGCGTGCGCTTTGATGCGGCAAACGCGGCGTTTGAGCGGCTGCTGGCGGGGGTACAGGCCGATTCGCTCAGTGTTCTGGCCGTCTGCCATGGCGAGGAGTATCGGCAGTCATTCCAAAACATCCGCGAGTCGATGGCTGCGATGAGGAGCGAAGCCGAACGGATCTTCGATCACTTTTCGAAGGGGGAGCCGGATCTGGCCGGGGGCCGGATGGCGGCGATGGACCGGCACTACGCGGAAGTGAACGCCGCGATCAATAGTGTCCAAAATCACGCCCGGGAAGCGCAGCGCGACGCGCTGGCCGCGCAGTTTGGGCAGGCGCGCGTGCTGCGGCGCTTTGAGTATGTACTGGCGGGGTCGATCCTGGTGATGATCGTCGGGGTGACGGTGTATGGACACCGGCTGTCGTCGGCGGTGCGGGCGGCGGAGTACGCCCGGCGGCGCGGGGCGATTGAGCGGGAAAGCCTGGAGCATGCGTTGATGGACGCCTCACGTCGGGCGGGGATGGCCGAGGTGGCGACGGGGCTGCTGCACAACATCGGCAACGTGTTGAACAGCGTGCAGGCGTCGACTTCGGTGGCACGTCGCACGGTGGAGGAAATGCGGGCGGCGCAATTCCGGAGGGCGACGGAGCTGATGCGGGCGCAGGGCGGCGGGCTGGGGCGATACCTGAGCGACGATGAAAAAGGGCGGCAGCTGCCGGGGTATCTGGACATGCTGAGTGAGACGATGGTCGAAGATCAGCAGGCGCTGCTCCGGGAGCTGGACAACCTCGCGCGGGGACTGGACCACGTGAAAAACGTGATCGGCTCGCAGCAGCGCATGGCGAAGAACTCGACCATGGTGCGGGAAGTGTCGCCGAAGGAGCTGTTTGAAGACGCGGTGCGATTTGTGTCGGCGTCGCATGATTTCGATGGTGTGACGCTGCGGCGCGAGTTTGAGCCGATCGCGGCGGCGATGCTCGATCAGCATCGCGTGCTGCAGATCCTGGTGAACCTGTTGACCAATGCGGGGCGGGCGCTGCGCGAGACTCCGGCCGATCAGCGGCGCATCACGTTGCGGATCGAGGCCGCCTCGGACGCGACGGCGCTGCGCTTTGAAGTGCAGGACAACGGCGTCGGCATATCGCGCGAGCAACTGGCGGCGCTGTTTTCGCACGGCTTTACAACGCGACCCGATGGACACGGCTTCGGCCTGCACAGCGCGGCGAACGCGGCGAGCGAGATGGGCGGGTCGCTGACCGCGGAGAGCGACGGGCCGGGCCGGGGGGCGCGGTTTACGCTGCAACTGCCTCTGCGAGCGCCGTTGGCGGCGAGGCAGGAGCAGCATCGGTCGCCGCAGCCGGCCTGACGATGTTTGCGGGGCGCAATGAAAGACAGGCGGCGCGCCGGGGCGCGCCGCCTGAAGCATTTTCACCGGACACGAGCGATGGAGGCCGAGATCGGAAGAGCA
>JALHOX010000266.1 GCA_022842805.1 Phycisphaerae bacterium
GACTGCCACGGCTCGTCGCTCTTGATGCGAAGGTTCAGGTAGTTGCGGAATAGATGCGGATACTCATCGCGCAGGATCATCTGGACGAGGTTCTCGCGAATCTCGGGCTCGCCGTGCAAACTGCCGTAGGTGCGCTTGTCGTCAGATTGGATGACCGTGAACAAATAGCGCACCGACAGGTCGAATGCCGCGTCAGACGGAATCGCCTGCGTTTCAAGGGCGTCGTCCGAAGTTTGCGGATGGCTTCCCATCAGGGCATTTCCGCCCTCGGATTGCAACCGAAGGTGTTCCAGCACGGCTGCTTCGGCACGCTTCGCGAACGGACACTGGCTCATGACGATCATTTCGAGTGCATTTTTGCGATGCTCGATGACTCGTTGTGCAGCGACCCGGCCGCGGACGCGCTCGCTCCCGAAGACGATGACCTCTCCGCCGATGAATTGATGAATGTTGTCCAGAGGGCCGACATCCAATCGCAGCGCCTGCGGCTCGCGGGCCAGGACGAGTCCTTCGGCATCGGCGACCAGCCGACCCTCAAAGGCTGCGGTCTCCCACACCGGATTTGCTTTGGCGGACGCCAGAGCCGCGTTCACCCGTTGGGCGATGGTGAGCACCGCCCGCGCCGCGTCCGACAGTTGATCGAAATCCGCGCGCCCGACCACGTCGGCGGTTTTTTCCGCCATCCAATAGGTCCATACGTCGAGCAATAGCTTTTGATCGATCGTGATGCGGTAACGCAGGCCTTCGGTAGAGCGAAAGATCATGATTCGAAAGTCGGCGTCGCCGCCATACTTCTGTACACCGGTTTGGGCCGCGGCGTGCAGCAGTACAAATTCGTCGGCGGACAGCGTCAATTCATAACGCGGCTTGCCTTCGTCGACCGCGCTCTGCGCCGCGCCGTTTGGGGTGGTGAGGCCGGCGATCGAAATCACCAAAGCAAGCGATGCGGCGAACGGGACTGGAAAGTATGACATATTGAAGTCTCCTCCGGTAAAGGAGTCGCCGATCGTGGGCGGGCGACTCGCTCCGAAGCGGCGTATTGAAAGCAATCGCTAGTTGGGGGCGCACACGCAGCAACGACCACCCGCCAGTGCGGCGCATCCGCCTGTATCCGAGGTGACCGAGCAGGGGCCCGGCGCGTCCGCCACGACTGTTCCCATGCAGAAGGAATTGCAGAAGAACCCAACGCCGACCGACTGGGGGCAAACGGCGCTGGTGGACACGGCTGGCCCGACCGGCCCCTGCGGACCGATGGGCCCCGCCGGCCCCGCCGGCCCTGGTGGACCGTCTAGACCTGTAGGACCGCGCGGACCTGGAACACCCTGCGGCCCCGGGGGCCCCTGCGGCCCGATGAGTTGGGCAGTGGCCTGCGTAGTACCGTCGGGAAAGATGAAGCCGCCGCTGGTGGATCGCACCGCGCCCGCCACGGTGAGCTTACTGCTCGGTGTGGTCGTGCCGACACCAACATTGCCGCCAGTGGTCAACAAGATGTCGCTACCACTGTCGATGGTCAGCTTGCCGCCGGCGATCCCGCCTGTTAAGGATAATGATGCCTCGGCAATTTCTAAGGGAGTGGTCCGGAGAGTTGTCTGCAGTTTAACGCCTGCCGACGCGCTGGGCGAGAGCGTGTTGTTTTGTACGAAGATCCGCGTTGCGTCGTTTTGGCTTTTGAACACATGCAGCTCCTCGGCCGGCGAGCTGGTACCGATGCCGACGTTGCCGGTGTTGATGTTAGAGATGTTCGTGCCGCTGCCGGCCCAGAAACCCGCTCCGCCCGCCGTCGTCTGCGTAGTGCCGTCCGGGAAAACGAATCCGCCGCTCGTCGACTCGATCGCCCCCGCCACGCTGAGCTTGTTGGCCGGCGTCGTTGTGCCGATGCCGACGTTGCCCAGCATCCAACTATCGCCCGCGACGCGCAGGCCGTTCGTGGGTCCAAGGACGTTTGCCCCGATCGAGGTGCCGCCGTTGTCGCTGACCAGGAATCGCGTGACCGGGCTGCCATCGTTCAGGCGAACACGAAGCGCCGTGTTTGTGCCTGTGACGCTTTGCTCAACCAGCAACCGCCCACCTTCCACGTTCGTGCCGACGCTCACATTTCGCGTGCCCGGCCAGAGATACATACTGTCGCTGGTGCTGGCATCGCCCAGGCGTAGCGTGTTGTCCGAGCCGATGGCCATTCGATAGGTCGGCGCAGACGTGTCGGCGGCGTCCGTATCTTGCAGGCGAATGACCGGGGTAGCGCTGCCGGCGACGTGGAGCCGGCTCGCAGGGCTCGTCGTGCCGACGCCGACGTTGCCGGCGGCATCGACAAAGACCGCGCTCGCCGGGTCGCCGTCCGCCGCGTCGAGCGCATAGGCCGACTTGGCCTTCAGCGCGTGCGGCGTCGCGGTGATCGGCTGGCGTGGCGTGAGCGTGGTATAGGTGCCGGCGCTGGCGCCATCACGAACGCGGATTTCAAGCCAGCGCTCATTGCCGTCGAACGCGGTTGCGCCGAAATTCAGGTTCTGCAGAGTGAACATGCCGGCGTCGTCGAAATTGCCGAAACCGTTCACTTTTTCCACGGATCCGCGCGGATTTCCGAGCGTGAGCGCGTCATACAGTTGCAGCTCGAAGTCGATGGTCGAGTTCGGGCCGGCGATCGGCGGAGGCTGACCGTTGATAAGCAGCTTGCCCTGATAAGTAATGCCGTTGCCAAAGATCGCCTGCAACTCGTCGGGGGGGACGACCGCCGCGGCCGGCGGTTCGGGTGGTTCGAGCGGCGCGGTCACTTCCGCGGCGGGCGGAGGGGTGTCGGCGGCGATGGCCGCGCTGCCCAGCCCCGCGAGAATCGCGACCAGCCCGATGCCCGCGCTCTGGTTCAGATAATGCCTCATCATGCTCTCCTCGGAAACCTCGCGCGGCGGCGAGCCCGCGCGACTGAGAAGTCCGGCGCGGGGCGGATCGAAGGGTGTCGGGGCGACGAGTTCGCCGTGGGGGGCTAGTGTGCGGCGGGCGGGGGGCGGACACGGCGGTGCTGAAACTGGCGAAGCGAACCGCAAGACCGCTTCGGGAAGCGGGATCCGAGGGGTACACTGTCGGTTCACAACGCAGAGGCGATCGCCTCTGAGCCGGGTTGGAAGGTCACATGGCGGTTCCGAGCACGGCAATCTCCCTGCTCTCGCGCTGTCGCGACACCAGCGACCAGCTCGCCTGGCGCGAGCTCGACGAGCGCTATCGCGAGCTCCTCCTGCGCTTCTGCCGGCGGCGCGGGCTGGCGGCCATGGAGGCTGAAGACGTCGTACAACGGGTGTTCGTCGGCCTGGCGAAGAGTCTGCCGGCGTTTACCTATGACCGGGCCCGCGGCCGATTTCGGGACTATCTCTTTCGTTGCACGCGAAATTCGATTTATCAGTTCGCGCGCTGTCCGGAGCGGGGCCTTTCGCCGCTACCCCCCGATGACGGCGGAAACCTTGTCGACGATTCCGCCGTCTCGCCCGCCGAATCCGCCTCGTGGGAGGCGGAGTGGGTGGCGCACCACTATCGGATGGCGCTGGCGGCGGTGCGGCGGGATTTCGAGCCGCAGTCGATGGCGGTCTTTGAGCGCTGCATGGCGGGCGCCGGCGTGCAAGAGGTCATGCGCGAGCTCGGAATGAGCGAAGCGGCGGTGCAAAAGGCTCGGCAGCGGGTGCGCATTCGCTTGCAGGAATTGATCGTCGAGCAGGTCCGCGAGGAAGATCGCGTTGACGAAGAACCGATCAGCCGATGAGATCACCAGAGTCGCGGGCGAGCGCGGCTCGAGTGAAATCGCCGAAATCGCCGGGCGGTTCGGCTTCGGGCTCGACGATGATCGCTGGCTGGCGGAAGTCCGAGCGGCCGATGCGCGTTGGTCGTCGGACCGATTTGGGGACTACACCGAGCTGATCCCGATCGGCCGCGGCGGCCAGGGTGTGGTCTATCGCGCCTTCGATCCCCGTACGCGGCGGACCGTGGCGATTAAGCGGCTCTCCGCCGGCTTCTTCGCAACGCCGCAAATGCGGGCCCGCTTCGAGCGCGAGATCGAGGCGGCGGCCGCGCTTTCGCATCCGCACATCGTCACGGTCTACGGCAGCGAGCAGATCGATGGCCAACTCGTCCTCACGATGCAGTTGGTCGATGGTGTGCCGTTTGATCAATGGGCCGCTCCGTCCGGCGGTGCACGCCGCGAAATCCGCGAAACTCTAAGCGCGTTTCTGACCGTCTGCGACGCGGTGCAGCACGCTCACCAGCGCGGCGTGATTCACCGCGATCTCAAGCCGACGAACATCCTCGTCGATCACGGCGGTGGTCCGCATGTCCTCGACTTCGGCCTGGCGAAGTTGGCGACGGCGGAAGATGGGGCGGCCTCGCTCTTCACCGGCAGCGGCGACTTTTTAGGCACGCCGGCCTTCGCCGCCCCTGAGCAGGCCCGGGGCGACCTGCGCTCGATCGACGTGCGGACCGATGTCTATGCGCTCGGCGCTGTGCTCTATCGCGCGCTGACCGGCGTTTTCGTGGTCGATCCGGCGCTGCCGCTCGCCGCGGCGCTGCGCGCGGTCCTTGAGAGCGATCCGCCCGCCGCCTCAACCCACAATCACGCCCTGGGGCGCGAGCTCGATGCGATCCTGGGCAAAGCGCTGGCGAAGGACCCGGCGGCGCGCTATTCGTCAGTCGAAGCGCTTTCGGCCGATACTCGGCGCTACCTCGACGGTGAGCCGGTCCTCGCCCATCCGCCGAGCGCGGCCTATCGCGCTCGAAAGTTTCTGCGCCGACACTGGCTCGCCGCCGCCACCGTCAGCGGCTTTGTGCTGCTTTCGACCGCCGCGGCGGTCACGAGCACGATGCTCTATCTTCGAGCCGAGGAGCAGCGTCGCCGGGCCGACGACGCGCTGCGAAGATTCAACGTAGAAGCCGGAACGGCCCGCGGTGTGAAATCGATCCTCGACGACATCCTGGTTAACGCAGGCAAGACCGGAAAGGCGCGCGGCGGCGCGCTCACCGTGCGCGAACTGCTCGACCGCGCGGCGGAGAACATCAACGAAGAGCGCAGCTTCACGCCGCCGGCCGAGGTCGCTTCGCTGCGGATGACGATCGGCGACGCCTATCGCGAAATCGGCATGGACGCCGCCGCCGAACCCCAATATCGCGAGGCGCTCGGCTTGCTGCGCGAGCTCTATGGGCCTGAGACTTATCAGGTCGCCCATTGCCTCGACGCGCTGGCCCGCACTCACCGTGCCCTCGGCCGATTGCCGGAGGCCGAAGCCATGATCGAGCAGGCTTACGCCATCTATGAGAAGACGCTGGGCGAAGGCGACGGCTTTCTGGCCCGCGCCGCCAGCGCCGTCGGCCTCATCAAGCGACACGCCGGAAAGCTCGAGGAAGCCGAGCGGTGGTATCGAATCGCCTTGCGGCGTTACAAAATGCTGGGCGAGAATCACGAGTCGGTGCCCTATGTTCTGAACAACATCGGCAGCCTCTGCGTCACCGCCGGGCGTTTCGGCGACGCGGTCGCCAGCTATCGCGAAGCGCTGCAGCGCTCGCGCGCGATTTGGGGCGCCGCCCCTCACATGGACGCGGCCATAGCGCAGTCCGGATTGGCCGATGCGCTGACCCTGCTGGGCGACCCGGACGGCGACGCCGAGCCGCACTTCCTCGAATCGCGCGCGGCGATGATGGCGGTCGGCGGCGAGTTTTTCCGATCGGCCCAGTTGATGGTGCGCTATGCCCGACTCCTCACCGCCGACGCTCGCCACGACGAAGCCGCGGCGGAGTTGGAGGAGGCCAACCGGATCTTTCTGTCGGTGGACCGCTGGGGCGACGCCCTCGGCGCCGCCCGATTGCGGGCGGAGGCGCTGATCAGCGCAGGGCGCGGCGACGAGGCGCTGGCCGATTTGCAGCAACAGGTCGATCGCCTCGCTCCCCGCGTTGCGCCAAACGACGCTGGTCTCGCCCAGGCCTGCCTCGTGCTGGGCGCGTTGCATGCCGAGCGGGGCGCTGCGGAAGACGCCGACTATTTCCTGAACTGCGCCGAGGCCGGCCTTGAGGGCGCCGCCGGCCCCGCGAGCTCGCAGCTCTTGCGGCTGCGTGAGTTACGCGCGCGGCTCGCCCCGCGCTGAATCGCCGCTCGGCAATCCCCGGCCGGCGTTTCCCGGGCGGCGGGGGGATCCCGTTCGCCGGTTTCGCTTGGCGCTCCCGCACTCGCCGCGCTACACTCCTCGACCCAACACGAAATCATCCGGCGAGGTGTTTGCATGTACGAGTTCAAGCTGCCCGACCTGGGCGAAGGCATCCACGAGGGTCAGATCGTCAACGTCCTCGTGAAGGAAGGCGAGCGGATCGAAGAATTTAAGCCGATGCTCGAGGTCGAGACCGACAAAGCCGCGGTCGAGATCCCTTC
>JALHOX010000267.1 GCA_022842805.1 Phycisphaerae bacterium
GGTTCGCGCAAGTGCCTTCCGATAAGACCACCATGCCGCATTTGCGCGGCAAAGACAGCGAACGATCGCGACGAAACAGTAAGCGTAGGAGACTCTCAGAATGCCGACGTACAAGAACAACAACAACAGCAGCAAGCGTATCAACTACAGCAGCTCGACCGGCTGGAACAGCGGTCGCAGCAGCAGCTTCAGCGGCACCCGCACGGGCGGCTGGAACACCGGTCGCAGCACCAGCTCGTTCGGCAACAGCGGCTGGAACACCACCGGCAACCGCTCGTGGAGCACCGGCACCGGCCGCAGCACCGGCGCCACCCAGACCTGGTCGTCGACCTCGCCTCAGTTCACCCCCATCAAGAACGAGTGCCAGGCCCGCATCGGCTCGTACAAGAACGTCTTCTCGCAGTTCAACGGCCGCGGCAAGACCGCCTTCTCGCCCAGCGCCGCCAACAAGTGGCTGAAGTTCGTCAACAACGGCACGCTGGTCTACAAGTTCACCAGCCAACAGTTCAACCAGTCGTTCGGCAGCCGCTTCTCGCAGCTCGCCCCGAGCGCCTGCGTCCGCGCCTTCCAGCAGCAGTTCGGCGCCGGCGTCAAGGCCGTCTGCCGCGGCAACAACGGCAGCTGGCTGATCGCGGCGACGACCAACGTCACCGCCAATCCGTTCCGCAACTACAACTGGCGCTAATCCGCCGGTCCGCGATCTTTCGGTCGCCCGGCGGCAATCCGCCGGGCGGCCGGTCGCTCCTTGCCGCGAGCGCCGAGGCAACGACCTGATTCCGGCGCACGGCAACCGCTCGCAAGAGCGTGATCGTTCAGAACAGACTACGGAAAACGAATCCTCACTTCGCAGCGATAATGCTGCACCCGCTTACTGAAACGTCGATCGACTTACCCGTCGCACGGAAGCGACGGGTTTTTGTTTGTCGGTGATTCGTCGGGTGGCACGGACAAGCGCTACTCCGCTTATCCGTGTCTTCGATCTCGTGCAATAACAAAAACACGGACAAGTTGAGTACGACATGTCCGCAACCCGGCGGGCCGCAGAGCAGTCGCGCCGTATACTCGTCCGTCACCGCAGTAACCGGCGATTTCATGAGGGTCGAAATGAGCCACCCGGTTCCAAAATTCGAGATATGGCTCGAATTCGAGCACTATCAGCAGGAGCCCGACCATGACCCCGATCATGACTTCGCAAACGTCGCGGTGACGCTCGAAGACGGCCGTCGATACGCCCTCAATGTCTGGACTTTTGGCGTCATTCCTCACCTTCGGCATCCTTGGCCCCACCGCGAAGGCCAAGGGGAGCCGGCCGAGTACCTTTTGCCACCAGACTTGCTCGTGAGCCGGCTCGATCGCCCGACGATCGAGCGCGTAATCCGTCAACTCTTTGAACGAGGGGAATTCAAGGAAGACTGGCTGTGTGCCCGGTCGTGATTGCTTCGGTACGGATTGCGTCCCGTCTGTTTGCACGGACAAGCGCTACTCCGCTTATCCGTGTCTTCGATCTCGTGCAATAACAAAAACACGGACAAGTTGAGTACAACTTGTCCGTGCCACCCCGCCGCTCAGCGATGTCTGGTTTAGTCCGCCACCGTCGCCGTCACGATCACGCGCATTCCCGAGAAGCGACTATCCATCCAGCCATACGCCCCCGCGAGTCCGCCCGATGCGATCGACCCGCCCGCCAGTGACAATCCGAAGCTGTACCCGCCGCCTTCTTCCATGATCGGGATGCTGCCGGTCGGCGGATCGCCCGCGAAGCTCCACGACCACCCTGTGCCATAGTACGCGCTGTCGTGCATGCCCTGGCCGACGATGCGATAGCTGATTGCGCCCTGCACTTTGGGGATAAAAACTCTCGCCACGACGCTGTAATAGGCGGGGTCCGTGCTCTCGTCGCGCGAGAGGTAGTATCCAAACGTGTTCACAGTTCGCAGCCGCGGATCGACCTTCACCGTCGCGCTGGCCGGACCATTCACCCGCTCGGTGCCATCCTCCAATACCTCAATCGCTTTGACGGTCACCGTGAACGTCGCCGCCTCGCTGAACGCGGTGAACACCGCCGTCTTGGAATCCGCCGTAGATTGCAGATCCCCCGCCCCGGCCAAGCCCGTCATGTTCCATTCATAGCGTAGGTTCAAGTCGTCCTGGCCGCTCGTGCCGCTGAGCGCTTCGAGCACGGCCTCCAGCGATACCGTGCCGCCCGAAGGCAACACTGTCACCGGCGGTGTGAGCTTCAGCCGCAACTCATCGTTGACATGAATGACCGCTTGCGCAGTGGCGATCACGATGTCCTCCTGCTCCTGCACCGGCTCGCCAAACTCGTTAATGACCGTGCGGTTGGTGGGGCGAATGACCTCCGCCTTCACGACCACCTCGCCGCTGCTGCCTAAATCGGGGAAATACAGCACAGAGCCGCCAAAATCGGTGGCCGGATCGGTGTCGATCGTGCTGGCGTTGTTCAAGGTCGCCGTCGAACTGGGGTCTACCAGATTCAGCCCGCCCGTACCGCTGACGATCGTCCAGCGGATTCGCGCGGCGCCGTGGATGCCGTCGTTATCGGTCGACGCCTCCGGCAGATTGGCCGTGGTCGCGTAAAGAAGCGCGTAATCCTGATCGTCGATGTTCTGATCGCCGGGCGACACCACGATGCTCGGTTCGGCGCTACCCGGCAGGAGCGGATTCGAATCGCCGGTCAGGCCGGGCGCAAGGCCCGATACGTCGCAACCTCCGATCAGGAACTGAATAAGGACCGCGGTGGGGAGCGCCAGTTTTGTTCGTAGGGCCATGAGCGGAAGTCCTCGTGTTCGGAGAAGCGCGCCCGCATCTGAATCCCGCCCCGGCCCCACCTGGGGCCGAAGCCAAGAGCCGGTCGCGGTGCTTTCCGAAGAGACATAGAGGCGGTGGCCCAAGAACCTGAAAGAAAATGCGCCGCCGATGACCTCGACGGCGCAGCGCTGTCGCCCCCTGTTATCGCATCGCCACCGGTCGCGCGATGGCGCAGCCGAGAAACACACCCGTCGCGCCGAGAATCGGCAACGCCGCCCGATACCAGGCCGGGGCCGAGCTGCCCTCCTGCGCGATGAAGTTCGCGATGCCCATCAGCACCACCAGCCCCAGCAAAACCATGCCCGGCACCGCCTGACCGCGCGCCGCTTTGGTACAAATCCAGCCGCCCAGCAGCGCCGCCGGCACCGTCGTCAGAAGATTGCCCACGATCAACTCCAACGGCACTCCCGCCGAGGCATCCCGCGTCGACGGACCCAATCCAAAGACCCATGAAATCAGTGGGAGAGCGATCAGAATCACCGCGGCCATCGCCGCATA
This sequence comes from Phycisphaerae bacterium, assembly GCA_022842805.1. Lineage (GTDB taxonomy): Bacteria > Planctomycetota > Phycisphaerae > UBA1845 > Fen-1342 > JALHOX01. The sequence continues at coordinate 3,328 of JALHOX010000267.1, forward strand.
GCCAAGCAAAACAGCCAGAACATTGCGAACCATGAATGAACTCCTGCAAGCGCAGACCTGCCGGCGCGCGGCGGCCTGCACGATGAATTCGAAAACGCCCAAATCTCATTTGCTCAGTTACATGGAACCCATCGCGCTGAACGCCACGCGGCAGCGCGAGCACAGGTGCTAGCCGAGTTTCGCCAGCACATCCCCCAAAGCGGCGTGGGCCGCGACCTCTTCGCGATGCAGCGCTCGAACGCGCTGTTGCAGCGATCGCCGCAGATCCGCCGCGTCGGCGGCGCTCAGAGGAAACGCCTCCTTCGCGCCAACCTGCAGCGTTGCAATCCGCTCCCAGGCCGCCCGCAGCCCCTCACTGTCGCCGCTGGCGATCGCCTCGGCCCGCTGCGCAAAGCGCTCCCGCGCATCCCGAAACGCCGCCACACCCTCCGGCAGCGCCGCGCGCGACAATTCTGTCCACATCCCGCCGATCGCCCGGTAGCGCTCGCTCAGCGCCCCGAGCGACGACTGCTTCAGCCGAGCAGCAGCGTCGGCCAGAAACTCGGCGAACATCGGGCGACAAAGTCCTCCGCCGGTTCCGTAGTTTTCGATGTAGTCGTGCATCCCGGTCAGCGCCGACCACAGCCGATGGCCATCGCCAAACACCCGCTCCCAGCGGTCTGCGTCGGTGGAGTCGGCCATCCGCTCACCCAGCGACGCGAGACCCGCAAGGGTGAACATCTTGCCCTGCCCCCGGATTGCCGGCGTCACCAGTCCCGCATGGCACGCCGCCAGCCCGGCGCGAATCGCGCCGCCGATGTCGGACTTTGGCGCCGCCGCACCCGGTTTCAGCGAGATCACGCGGTTCTTGAACTTCGCGATGCGTGCCCGGGCCTTCGCCAGATCGGCCAGCGCGATCTCGATCGGCTCATCCGCCACATCCCCGATCCGGGCAATGCCCCGCGCGTCATCGATCTCATACACGACCACGATGTGATAGCCGCCGCCCTGATACTGCTGCGGCATCGCCCGATGCGGCAGGCATGCCATGTCGACAAACGCGATGCAGGGCTTGCCCTCGGAGAGGGCCTTGCGCAAGTTGGCGTCGGCCGCCTTCGCGCTGCCGGTCTCGCTGCACTCGATCGCGCCCCCCAGCCGCTCCAGCCCCGCGCGAAGAAACACCTCATCATCATGCCACGCATGCCGTCCGGCGAAGAACAGACTGGCGAAATCCGCCTTCTCGTAAAAGAACTGCGCCACCCCGATGCCAATGCCACCGGCGACACCGAACGCCAGCGCTTCGCCGACAGGCTGCCCCGTCGCCGAATCTCGCCAGCCCGCCGCATTGAGTAGCACTTGCAACGCAACCGCGGCGGGAATGCTCCCGGGTGTGTGGCTGCTGCGTCCTTGCGCCGCAGGCGTATCGGTTGAGTTTCGCAGAAGTTGCCGTCGAGCGCTGGTGTAGGACTCGCCGGTCTTGATCATGCGCTCGCGCACGAGCGCTTTGAAGTGCTTATGTGCCGTCATTTCCAAAGGCCTCATTGCCGACGACGAAACGAGACCCCACGCATCTCGACCCGTCCCGGCATCGAGTACCCATCGGAAACGTCCGTTCGGCTCGAGGAAGTGAATCCCCTTTACCCTCGCAATCGCCGATCCGCGTGGGAGATCGGTCAGAGGGTCGGGCGTGAGCGAACGCCAGAATCAAAGAATAATCCTGCGGGCGAACCGGGCCAACGGCCGATTGTCTGAATTCGTTGCCGCGCCGCGACCCATCAACAAAATCAGCCGCCGACCCGCAGAATCCGCAACTCCGTCTTGTCCCGCGCATCCACGCTTTCCGCGCGCCAGACCTCGACCAGCCGCCCGCTCCAGGCAGGATCCGCCATCAGACGATCGAGCATCTCGCGATTGCCGCGCAGCTCAAACCCTTCGCCGAGCTGCACGGCGAAGTACCCCCCTGCCGCACGCTCCAGCGCTGCCACAATCGCGGGATAGTCTTCCGGATACTCAAACCAGGGAACCCAAGGCGACCCGGTGTAAAACGCCAGTCGCCGCCCACTGCTGCCCGTCAGAATCGGGCGCTCCCGCACATTCGCGTCGGTCTCGCGCAGCTTGGCGGCGGCCAGCGGCCACACGCGGTCTTCCAAATGCGGCCGGTGTAGGCTGTACCACGCGAGGGGAAAGCAGAGGACGACGAGCAACAGCGCCTTGAGCGCCGGCGACCGCACCGGCCGCTTGCCGTTCAAAAGCTGCGCCAGCGCCACTCCCGCCAGCGGGGTCATCACGCCGACCACCGGCAGCAAATGTCGCTGGTCGAGATAGTCATGCTTATGCAAGAGCCACGCGCACAACGTCAGATGCCCCAGCGCGGCGGCCACGATCAAGCTTCGCAAGAGCGCCGCCGAACGCGGCAACATCATCAGCCCCGCCAGCGCCAACAGCGGAACAACGACGCGCCCGCATCGAAAGAGTTGATGCGCCACCTCCGGCAAGATCGCATACCAATCGAGATTGTTCCGCTCCAACTTGGCGAAGTGGGGTTCGCGCTGCGGACTACGATCCTCGACGATCACGCCGCTTCGCGCATGGCCGACAGCCAGTTGCACCTCCGCCGCCATCGGATCCTTCTTCGCCGAGAACTTTCCCACCACCACCCAATAGGGCAGTGCCAGCGCAATGAATCCGACGACGACCAATAGCGCGGCGCGTCCACGCGGCAGAAAGCCGCCCCGCATCCGCAGCAACCCCGCCCACGCGACAAACGTCAGTGCCGCTCCCTCAGGCCGGGTCAGAAACGCCAGCCCGCCCAGCGCTCCGCCGGCCAAGGCCGCCAGCGACCCGGGCATTCCGCACATCGCGGCAATCGCCCCGAGATAAAACAACAGGTGCAACTCGTCCGACATCGGCTCCGCACCGAGCCACGCATGCAGCGGCAGCAGCGCCGCCAGCAGCATCGCCATCAACGGCGCGCGCCGCGCCGCCGCGGGCGCCACGCCCCCATCGGCCGACGCCCCGCCGACCAGCCTC
>JALHOX010000268.1 GCA_022842805.1 Phycisphaerae bacterium
TCGGCAGGCTGTGGGCCGCTTCGAAGGTGAAGTCTTTGGTCAGGCGAATGTGCATGGGGGTAGGGTAGCGAATCATCTCCGCCTGTCGCTCGGCGGAATTTTCAGACACCCCGCGTCATCGGCGACCAGATGAACTTATGAAGCTGCAGGTTCAATCGCACCGGCAGGCGATCGGCCAGGATCCACTCGCTCAGGGTCTGCGGCGCCAGGCCGCCCTGATAGAGCACGAGGCCCGAACGATCTTCGCAGGGGAAAACGGGGGCGAATAGGACGGGGCAGCGCCGAGTCAGCTCGTATCGCGCAACCACCTCGCGGGCCCAGTCGTAGTCGGCCCGATTGCCGATGACGAATTTCACCTCGTCATTGGGTGTGAGCAGGTCGATGTTGCTCCAGACGTTGCGAGCCGCTTCGCCGCTGGAGGGCGTCTTGAGGTCGAGGATGCGGATGACGCGGGGGTCGACTCGATCGATCGAGATCGCGCCGGAAGTCTCGAGCGCGACGAGCGCGTGCGTCTCCAGCAGGCGCGACATCAGCGGATAGACGTCGGGCTGAAGCAGCGGCTCTCCGCCGGTGATTTCGACAAAGTCGCAGCCATAGGAATCGACCTGGGCGACGATCTCGTCGAGCGACATCCAGCCGCCCTCAAAGAACGAATATTCGGTGTCGCAATAGGTGCAGCGGAGGTGGCAGCCGGTCAGCCGAACAAAGACACAAGGCAGGCCCGCGCGGGTGCCTTCGCCCTGAATGGAATGAAAGATTTCGTTGATGCGCAGACGCATGAGCGAATCGTAGCGTCGGGCGCCTCGGCGGCAGGGCCGGAAGCCGGGTAACGAGCGCCCGGAAAAGCCTTGCCGCAAGACGAAAGAATGCCTTGACCCCGAGCCGACCGGGTTGTTAGCCTTTTTGACAGAGGGAATCATTTCGAATCTGTTCGGTTCAGCAGCGGGAGCGGGACATGGGTGGTGAATCGTCGGGCGGGAGCCTAAAGAATCGGATCTTTGGTGGGATGTGGGCGGTGGCCTTTTTGGCGCTGGCGATCAGCATGCTGATCTGGCCGGATGCGATGGCGAGCGTCGACACGTCGGGGCCGGGACGGGGGCGCGGCTACGGCCGCATGCTGCAATGGGGCTGGGGCTGGCCAGGCGCGATCATCTTCGGCGTGCTGGGATTGATGGCGCTGGCGGGGTCGTTCATGAGAGACAGCGACGAAAAGGCGACCGGCGGCTAGCGCCACCCGCGATGTGTTCGCGGCGCGGAGCTAAGAGCTCTGCACCGGATCACGGCGGAGGCGAAAGACCAGCAGGGAATACGCCGCAACGGCTGCCCAGAACGCGTTGATGGCGAAGGGCTGCCACGCCGACTGGCGCCACGCGACGAGCATGATCGCGATCGAGCCGACGAGGTTGAGCGCGAAGTATGTGGGGCCGGGGCGCATCCAGCCCTGACTGTTGGCGAGGAAGGCGTAGAGAATGAAAACCGTTCCGACCCAGCCGAACGCCTGAATCGCTAGGCCCACGACAAACCCTCGTGCAACTGGCCGAGATTGATGCAGCCGTCGCGCGTGACGATGACCACGTCCTCGATGCGGATGCCGCCGATGTGCGGGCCATAGAGGCCGGGCTCGACCGTGACGCAATCGCCGACGATCAGCTCGGGGCCCTTGTCGGCGAGCAGCGGCGGCTCATGCACATCGAGGCCCAGGCCGTGGCCCGTGCCGTGCGGGATGCTGATGAAGTCGGCGGGGGCGTCGGCAGGGGGCAGGGCATATTTGTAGCCGTGTTGCCCGAGCACGCGGAGCGTTTCCTGATTGACGGCGTGGCCCGTGACGCCGGCGCGAACGGCCTTTGTGGCGGCGGCCTTGGCGGCAACGACGGCGGCGTGCATCTTGGCGACGACCGGGGGGATGGCGCCGTTGACGACGGTTCGCGTGCAGTCGCCGTGATAGCCGGTGGTTTTGTTTTTGGGGAAGATGTCGACGATGACGGGCTGATCGGTATAGAGCGGTCCGCTGCCGCGATTGTGGCAGTCGCCGCCTTCTTTGCCGCCGGCGATGATCGAGCGGTGTGGATTGTCGTAGCCGAGCTTGAGCAGCTCGATGTCGATGATGCCGAAGAGGCGTTCGCTGGAGAGCGGGGCGTGGTCATATTGCAGGACGCCCGCGCGGTCGGGCGTGGCGCGGGCGATCATCTCGCAGACCATGCGAATGACCGATTCGGTGTCGCGCTGGGCCTGGCGCAGCAGCGCGACCTCCTGCTCGTCCTTGGCGCGGCGCTCTGCGACGCCGAGGTTGGGGTCGTAGACGACATCGAGACCAGCGCGGCGGAGCTCGTCGGTGTAAGACAGGCCAAGCGTTCGATCGGCGCGGATGCGCGAGACGCCGCGGCGCTTGAGAAACTCCGCGATGGATTGAGCGGTGGCGGTTTCACGGTCGCCGGAGAGACCGGTGGCCGGTGCGAAATCGGCGGGGCAATTCACCGCGTCGACGCGGGCGTGCTTCTTGGCGCGGCCCATTTCAATGTCGCGGATGATCAGTTGGCGATGGGTTTTTCCGCCCGCTTCGGGCAGCAAAATGAGGGCCGTCGGGTCGCCGACCTTAAAGCGGATCTGGTGATAAAGCGTGTTGTTTTCGGCGGGAATGCCGGCGATGAGGGCGGCTTCGGTGGTTTTCATGGGTCGATTTCCCTGGGTCGGGTTTGCGCACCTGTGTGCCACTGCGCTTCCCGCAGTGGGCTTCGTTGACGGAGGGCGTCGCCTGGACTGCACGGCTCACAGAGCCGTGGCACACACCAAACCGCACTGCTCATCGAGCGGTGGCACACCTCAACCTGAACGCGCAACGTCAGATGCGAAAGATATCGGCGTCGAGGCCGACGCGCGGGCCGGCGGCCCCGTCCCAGCGGTGCTGCTTGATCGAGTCGACGATCTGTTCGGCCACGCGCACGGCGGCGACGCCGTCTTCGGCCGAGACGGGCGGGCGGCGACGATGGCGCACGCAATCGAGGAAGGTCTCCAGCTCGTCGGCCAGAGCGTCTTTGTCCTGAATCATCAGCGGCTCGACCTTGACCAGTTTCACGTAATCCGCGGCGGAAATCTGCGACAGGTCTTCGATGTTGCGCTCGCGGGCGAACTTGATCACGTCGGCGTTTTTGTCGCGCGTCACGGCGATGCCCAGCTTTTTCTGATAGTCGAGAGAGATATAGCTGGTCTCGCTGAAGGCTCGCAGTTTGCGCTCGGTCTTGAGCGCCAGGCGTGAGGCGGTCAGCGTTGCGACGGCGCCGCCGGCGAAGCGCAGCCGGGCGTTGGCAATGTCTTCGTGGGGGCCGAGAACATTGACGCCGACGGCGTCGACGTGGGTCACCTGATCGCGGACGAGGCTGAGCACGACGTCGATGTCGTGGATCATCATGTCGAAGACCACGCCCACATCGGCGGAGCGGAAGGTGAAGGGGCTGATGCGGTGGGTCTCGACGAATTTCGGGGCGACGCCCATGCGCTCGATGGCGCGGATGGCGGGGTTGAAGCGCTCGGTGTGGCCGACCTGCACGATCGTGTTGTGCTTCTGGCTGAGATGGGCGATGTGCTCGGCGTCGGCCGAGGTTGGCGCGAGCGGCTTTTCGATCAGCACGGCGATGCCGCGCTCGATCAGCGGAGCGGCGACTTTGAGGTGATGAACCGTCGGCACGGCGATGGATACCGCCGCAATGTCGCCCAACTCGGGCGTGAGCGATGTTGCCCAGCGGACGCCGGCTTCGTCGGCGGCCTTTTTGGCGCGCTCGCCGTCGGCGTCGATCACGGCGACGAGCCGCGCTCCGGCCATCTCGCGATACTTGCGGACGTGGTGGCGGCCCATGTGGCCGCAGCCGATGACGGCGACGGGAATTTCGGCGAGGCTCATTGGACCGGTCCTGGGGCGGCGGCGGATTCGTAGAAGCGTTGAATGTCGGCGACGGTGTCGACGCGCTCAGCCTCGCGGGCGCGGCCGTAGACGCCCTGGCGCAGCTTGCGCTCCAGGAACTCGACGAGATATTGCACGTGTTCGTCGTGATAGAGGCCGTTGCCGCGCACTTCCTCGAGCAATGCGCCCAGTTGGCCGCGGGCGCGCTTGCCCTTTCGGGCGTAGAGAAGCTTGAAGGCCTGCTTGAGATTCAGGCCCGACTGGGCCGAAATCTTCCAGCGCCGCAGGCCGGTCGAATTCACGCCGCGAACGGCCTGGTCGTAGCCTTCGATTTTCATGTATGGCGGCGCGTCGTGGGTGATGCGCGTCAGCCCCGCGATAAAGGCGTTTCGGCCGACGGTGACAAAATGGTGCATGGCGCTGCCGCCGCCGACGTTTACGCAATCTTCGAGCTTGACGTGGCCCGCGAGCAGCACGCTGTTGGCCAGGATCACGTGATCGCCGATGTCGCAATCGTGGGCGATGTGGGCCCCGACCATAAAGAGATTGTGGTTTCCGATGCGGGTGACGCCGCCGCTGAGGCGGTCGACCTCGGTGCCGCGATGAACGGTGACGCCTTCGCGAAACGCGTTGTCGTCGCCGATGTCGACGCGTGTCGGCCCGCCCTTGAATTTCAGGTCTTGCGGGGCCGCACCGATGACGCACTGCGGAAAGAAGCGGTTATTGCGGCCGATGCGCATCGGGCCCATCAGGGTGCAATGGGCGACCAGTTCGCAGTCGTCGCCGATCTCGACGTCGGGGCCGACATAGCACAGCGGGCCGACGCGCACGCGATCTCCAAGGACCGCGCGGCGGTCGACGACGGCGCTGGGATGGATCCACTCATTGCTCACGCGGGTTCAGCATCCACAAGCATGAATCGAATGATCGCCTCGGCCACGAGTTCGTCGCCGACGCGGGCTGCGCACGATGTCTGACCTGTTCGAGACTTCACACGCATCGACGTGGCCTCGATGATTAGTTGATCGCCGGGGACCACGGGCCGGCGAAACTTAACGCCTTCCAGGCTGAGAAGCACGGCGACTTTGCCGGTGTGTTCGAGCTTTTGCGACAGGAGCAGGCCGGAAAGCTGGGCCATGGCCTCGATAATGAGCACGCCGGGCATGATCGGCTGCCCAGGATAGTGGCCGGTGAAAAATGGCTCGTTGATCGTGACATTCTTAATGCCGCGGGCGAATCGGTCGCCGTCGAGCTCGACCACGCGATCGATCAGCAGCATCGGATAGCGGTGCGGCAGCGTGCGCTGGATCGAGCGGATGTCGAGCCGCGAAGGCTTCAGCAGATCGGCGGCAAGTTCATGAGCCCGCAGCCGTGTGCGCAGCGCGCGAACGAGTTCATGGTTGAGGCTGTGGCCGGAGCGGCGGGCGTAGATGCGGCCGCAAACGAACGCCCCCATCAACATCAGGTCGCCGACGAGGTCGAGCACTTTGTGCCGCACGCATTCGTCGGGAAAGCGGAACTCGTTTTCGATCGGGCCGCTCTTGCCGATGACCAGCACGTCCTTATAGCCCAGATGCGTGCCGAGACCGGCCTTGCGGAGCTGCTCCGCCTCGTAGTCGAAGACGAATGTGCGGGCGGGGGCGACGTCGTTGACGAATCCCTCGCGCGTCAGCGTGAAGCGGAAGACCTGGCGCTCAAGGTGCGCGCCCGGCTGATAGTCCAGCTCGTAAACGATGTCGAGCTTGCCGTGTTCTCCGGGCCAGGCCACCAGCTCGGCGTCCCCTTCGGTGACACGGACGGTCTCTTCGATGTCGTAATAGCGCCGCTCGACTCCCTGATTGACGACGCCCGCGTCATTGAGAGCGGCGACGAAAGCCAGCGAACTGCCGTCGCCCGCCGGGAGCTCGCTGTTATCGAGCTCAATGTCGAGATTGTCGATTTCTAGCCCGCGCACGGCGGCGAGACAGTGTTCGACCGTCTCAACTTCGACGGTGCCGTTCTTGAGCGATGAGCGGCGGGCGCGCTTGGTGAGATTTTCGAGTCGGGCGGGGATCGCGACGCGCTTCGTGCGATCGGCGCGTATGAAGGTGACGCCGCTGTCGGGGGGCGCGGGGCGCAGGCGAACGGTCACGGGATGACCTGTGAACAGGCCACGACCCGCGAACTCAACTTCGCGTTCGATCGTTTGCTGACGACTCAAGCCGTTCGATGCGACGGACAAGGATGCGCACCTGCTCCATTAGTTCAGGCAGCTTCGCGGTCGACAATTGCTGACGGATCGCTCGGCGGTTCTCCGTGGCAGGGGGCATACCGCGCAACACCGCGCCCGGCGGTACGTCCCGCTCCAAGCCGGTCTGCGGAAGAATGATGGCACCATCGCCGATCGTCAGATGATCGATCAGGCCGCACTGACCGCCGAGAATCACGCCATTG
>JALHOX010000269.1 GCA_022842805.1 Phycisphaerae bacterium
GGCGAATCAGCGAAGCGAGGTCGACGCGGCGCGGGTGGCGGCGGAAGAGCTGAAGCGCGTCGCCGAGCGCGAACGTGCCGCGGCCGCAGCGCGTCAGGAATCGTGCGATCAGCAAGTGGCGGCGCTGGATGGGCAGCGCGCCGAACTGGAACAGCGGCTGGCTCTGGAGCAGCGCGAGATCGAGCGGCGGGCGGCGCTGGCGCGCGACCAGTTGGCCGCGGAGCTGACCGACGCGCGCAGGGCCTTTGAGCGTAACCTCGCCGCGGAGCGGGCCCAACTGGACCAGCAACTGGGCGAGTTGGCCGCCGAGCGCGATGCGCTGGAGCGGCGCGAGGCCGCGGCGACCGCGCAGGCCGCGAAGCTGGCGAGCGAGAGCGAATCGCTTCACGCGCGACTGACGATGGTCGAACAGCGTGATGCGGAGCTGCGGCAGCGCGAGCGCGACGTGCGCGTCCGCACGGAGCAGTTGGAGGCCGAGCAGACGCGGCTGACCAGCCTCGACCAGGACTTGAATCGCCAGCGCGACGAGCTCTACGAAGTGCGGCAGGCGGTCGAGAGCCGCGAAGCCGCCGCGCGGCAGGCCGCCGCAGCGCTGGAGATCGAGCGGCACCAGACCGAGGCGCTGCGCTCGCGACTGGAGCAGAGCCTCTCGCAGGCGGATCAACAGCGCTCGATGCTGGAGATCGAGTTCGCGGAGACGCAGGCGGCGCTGACGCGCGAAGCGCGTCGGCTGGAGCGTGCTTCCTCCAGCGTCGCCACGGCGCCGCGGATGTGGCCGTTACGGAGCCTGGCGCTGGCGAGCGCCGCCGCGATCGCGACGGCGTTTCTCTGGGGACGGCTGGACCGTTCGCAACAGGCGACGACCGCCGAAATCGAGATTTGCTCGGATCGACCGAATTTCAATGACGCGCTGGGCGAGCATCTTGCGACGCTTTCAGACGAGACGCGCGTCGCGGCGCTGCTTCCAGCGCCGCAGGATTTCGCGCGTTGGCAGCGCTGGCGCAGCAGCGGAGCGCTGACGATCGCCGCCGCCGCGGATCATGAGGCGCTGCAGCTGACGGTGCGCGATGCGGACACGAAGGCGGCCGAGGAGCTGCTCCGCAAGCTGAGCCAGACCTACGCCGCGGCGCAGTCGCGCGTCGGCGGGCTGGGCGAGTTGCCGGGCGTTTTCGGTCTGCTGGCCGATCAACTGCTGATCGCCGAAGACGAGCAGCGCACGCTGCGCGAGCAATGCGTGCGACTCGAAGCTGAGCTCCAGCAGGTTTCCGCCGACGATCCCGCCGCGGCCCAGGCCGAGGTGACGAACGCGCGACAGGAACAGATGCGGCTCGGAGAACGGCTGAACGCCGCGCGGAACCGCCTGACCGGGCTGGCCGCGGCCGGTGCGCCGCGCGGACAAGTGTCGCCCGCGGCGATCGAGGCCGAGTTGAAGATCGACGAGATGTATCAGGCCGATACGTCGGAGTTGGCGGCGGTTTTCGGCGACTATCGGGCCGAAGTGCTCGTGGCGCTGGCGCTGCCGGAACCGGCCACGCGGACCTTCATCACCAATCTGAAAGCGTTTCGACGCGTCGTGGATGAGCAACTGGCGTTGAAGCCGCCGCAAGCCGTCGCACGCGGTCTGGAAGACTGCAACGCGGCGATCGATCAATTCCTGGTCGGCGCCGAGCCGGCCCTGAACGGCTGGGAAGAGCTGCGCGGCAAGGCGACGCGGATGAACGAGCCGAAGGATTCGCTGGCTTTTGTCGAGCAGTTTGACGAAGGCGCGAACATCGTGCGGCGCATCCGGCGAGACGCGGACGAAACGCTCCGGCGGATTCAAACGCGGCTCGACGAACTCTCGGCCCTGGGCGGCGGCAGCACGCGAGAAGTCGTCACGATGTCCGTGGTGCGGGGCGAGTTCAATTCGCTCATGGGCGCCGCGGCCCCGCTCAGCGAAGCCGGTTCGAAGCTCGACGTCGCGACTAACTTTCAGCTCGATGCGCTGGACCGACAGATGCGTAGCCTGCATAAGCGGCTGGAGGATCGGCCACTGGCGATCCGCGAGCGCCTGCAGATCGCCGCGGATCAGACCGCGCAGGAAGAGCACGCCCGCGCAATCGGCGAAGCACGCGAGCAGGTGCAGACGCTGGAGGCACAGCGCGAGGATTCGGCGGCCAAGGTGCTGGCGCTGCTCGATCGTTGTCGCGTGGCGCAGGAAGCCGAGTTGCGGCGGGCGCGGATCGAATCGGAATTACAGCAGCACCGCGCGGCGGCGGAACGTCGATCGCACGAGGCGGCCCGCATCGGCCAGGACGTGGCCCGCGCACGCCAGCTCTCCACCACCACGCCCGACACGCTGGCGCTCACCAGCCTGCGCAGCTTCTCGATCGGCGGCGAAGCGGTGGAGCAGCGGCGCTGGATCGCGGCGATCTGCGCGTTCCTCGGCACGCTGATCGTCGCGATCGCGATGGTGCTGCGCCTGCCGGGACAGCGCCGCGATGCGCGGCTGATCGGTGAGTTCGCGCGGCGCGACGAAGCCTCCAACGCCGCGGCAATGTGAGCCTTTCGACCGGCGGCGCGTCAGCGGTGACCTGTCACCGTTGATATCGGAAGGCGCGCCGCTTACGGAGCATCAAGGATGATCCCCTCGCCGAAGACCCCGCCGACGACCGCCGCAACCGGCCCGGGCATGACCGTCGAACCGCGGCCGGACGTGTTGCTGTGCCGCATACAGGCCGATTCGTTTCGAGCGGCGCGGCTGCCGCGCGGGTGCGAAGTCGGAGCACGGCTGGGGGTCTGGGATTTTGAGCGGGTGGTCGTTGCGGGCCTGGTCGTTCGCGTCGGGGCGGATGCGGCGCTGGCCGGCGAGTATTGGATCGACGGAACCGCGCAGCAGTCGATTCAGATTCTGCGCTGCCTGGCCAAGGTGGATCAGATTCGCGCCCTGCTGTATTGGGAAGGCGGCGAGCGCGAGCTTTTCGGAAAGCACTCACTGCACGGGGAGGCCATCGCGCTGCTGCGACGGCTCGAAAAATGGAAAAAATGGTCGCATCTGGACTACAACGCGGCGCTCGAGCGGCTGCGCACGCTCTATCCGACGGCGATCGAGATCTGGCGGGATTGCGCGGTGCGCTGAAACTGGCGGCGGTCGTGGGCGATTCCCGACGTGCCGCGGCCCGGGGCGATGTCGCGGGAGTTAGTGCGTCGCCGCCTCGCCGCTCTTCATGTGCTCGATCACCATCACGGTGATGTCGTCCGCGGGGTTGAGCGAGCCTGCGCGGTTGTCGAGGTGCTGCTCGATCGCCCCGATCATCTGGTCGGCGTTCATCTCGCGCCACGAACGGAAAAGATCGGTGAATCGCGCTTCGCCGTTGGCGTCGGCCTCGGCGATGATCACGTCTTCGAGGCCGTCGGTATAGACCACCAGCCGCTCGCCCGGTCCGAGCCGCACGGTCTGCTCTTCAAAATCGGGATCGATGTCGGGCAAGCCGAGCAGGCCGCCCTCCGGCGTCACTTCGCGAATCTCGCCGTCGGCGGTGAGCAGGATGGGATACGGGTGGCCCGCCCTGCTGACGCGCACCGAGTGTCGCGCGGTGTCGATCGTCGCGTATACCGCGGTCACAAACTGGCAGCTCGGCAATTGCTGACGACAGAGGCAGTAATGCAGCCGCGTCAGCACTTCCGGCGGACGGATGACGCGTACCACGTCGTCGTGCATCTCTTTGTTCAATAGCGCCTGCTGCATGAACATCGTGATCAACCCCGCCGCGACGCCGTGGCCCATGGCGTCGGCGACGAAGATTCCGAGGTGGCGATCGTCGATTCGCTTGGCGTCGTAGGTGTCGCCGCTGACCCAGCTCGCAGGGCGATAGATCGTGCGAATGCGGTAATGGTTCGGCTCAGGCAGGCGTTCGGGCAGGAAGTCGCGTTGCAGCCGGCCGGCGAGGCGCATCTCCTGATCGATTTCCGTGAAGTACCGATTGAGCTGCGTGCTGAGCGCTTGCAGGTGATTCAACTCGCGCTGCATGCGCTTAAGCAGCGGCGCATAACGGGCGACGACCGACAAGCGGCCGATCACTTCGTCGATCGATACGTCCGCAGCGCAGCAATCGAACATCGGGCTGCGCGTCGCACCCACCGCGTCGTTGCTGCCCCAGACGATGCTGGCGACATTCCTGTCGCTCAGCGCCGCAACCACGCCTTCGAGCCGCCGCGCAGCGTCGAAGTCCATTTGGGCCGGCAGCACCAGAACGGCGGCGTCGGTGTTGGGGTTGTCGGCGAAGTTGTCGAGGTCGGCCATGATCGGCCGCAGCCCTTTGGCCGCAAGGCGCGATTCGACCTCGCTGGTACGGGCCGCGTCGGCGTTGATCACAAGGATTCGCGGCGAAGCGGCCATTGAGTCCAGCGTCCTTTCGTGGGGGCCGGGCCGTGGCATCGCGTGCGCGAGGGCCTGGGCCGCGGGCATAACCCCGTCGCCACAAAAGGGCACTCCGCCCGGGCGACTCCGTCACGGGAGGTTTCGGCCAGGTGCGGGTTTCGCTTCAGTATCGGTCGGAGAAGGGCGCGAACTCGGTCTGAAATGCGGAGTTTTATGGGGCTCGCAGCAGAGATTGCGGGATCTCGAGCCGATCGCCCGGTTCGATCCCCAGCCGCGCGAAGGCCCCCTGCTTCATCTCGAGCGCGAAGATCGCCGGCTCGATGCTCGGAAAAGTTTGCAGCGTGCGCGGAGGCATCTGATAGGTACTGACAATCGTGCCGTCGAGTCGGGCATAAGCGATGTCCAGCGGCGCGATCGTGTTCAACATCCAGAAGCCCAACTGCTGCTCCATCGGAAAGATGAAGAGCATGCCCTGATCGTCGGCGATTTCGTCCGTGGGCACGAACATCAGCCCCTCGGACTGTTCCTGCGGCGACCGGGCCAGCCAAACGCGGATGGGCTTCCCTTCGTGGGTGATCTGGCCAGTCGCGAGCGAATCGAGCGGAAAGCGGCGACTGGCGTCGCTGGCGCGCCCGCTTCCCGAAGGCGCGGAGGAGGGAGGCGGATTGCCGACGCAGCCCGCGAAGGACGCGAGCGCGACCAGACTCAGGCTCAGCAGATGACTCGCGATACGTCTCATAGAACGGATTGTATCGACGGCGGGCCGAATGAAGAGGCCGTCGATACGCGGTTCGCTACGAGGGCCGCGCGATCGCCAGCAACTCGCGGCTACCGCGAATCAACGCGTGGGCCGCGGAGATATCGGCGGCGAATTCGCGATCGCGATCGGCGAACGGGATTCGCCGGCGCACGATCTGCAACGCCTCGCGCAGCGGCTGCGTCGGCTGAAGCGGCTTCAGGAATTCGATCGCCTGCGCCGCGCAAAGCAGCTCGATGGCGAGGATGTGCTCGACGCGATCGAGCACTTCAAAGCACTTCACCGCCGCCGTCGCGCCCATGCTGACATGATCCTCCTGCCCGAGCGAGGTGGGGATCGTGTCGATCGACGCCGGCGTGGCCAGCACCTTGCACTCATTCACGAGCGACGCCTGCGTGTATTGCGGGATCATGAAGCCGCTGTTGACGCCGGTGTCCTGCATGAGCAACTTCGGCAGCTTGTCGTCGCCCTCCAGCAACAGATAGGTCCGCCGTTCAGAAATCGAGCCCAGGTCCGTCAGCGCGATCGCCAGGTAGTCGAGCGGGGCCGCCAGCGGCGCGCCATGAAAGCTGCCGCCGCTGATCACGTCGTCTTCAAAGACGATCGGATTGTCCGTCACGCTGTTGATCTCGCGCTCGAAGATCGCGGCGGCGTGGGCCACGGCGTCGCGCACGGCGCCGTGCACCTGCGGCGCACAACGCAGCGAATAGGGATCCTGCACGCGGTCGCAGTCGGCGTGCGAAGCGAGGATCTCGCTGCCCTCCAGATAACGAAGAATGTTGGCGCTGCTGGCCAGCGCGCCGGCGTGAGCGCGAAGTGCGTGCAGCTTTGCATCGGCGTGACGATTGGTGCCGCGTCGCGCTTCGAGCGTCAGAGCGCAAATCAGGTCGGCGAGGTCGAGCAGCCGCCGGGCGCGCAAAACGATTCGCACGCCGTAGGAGCTCATGAACTGCGTCCCGTTGATCAGCGCGAGTCCTTCTTTGGCGGCGAGCGAAAGCGGCGTGATCCCGAGTTCTGCGAGCGCCGCAGCCGCGGGCCGCGGGCCGCCGCCGCCATGGGTCATCTGCCCGCGCCCGATCAGCGGCAGGAACAAATGGGCCAGGGGCGCCAAGTCGCCGCTGGCGCCGAGCGAGCCGCGCGTCGGCACCGCCGGCAGCAGGTCGGCGTTCAGCCACGCCGCCAGCGTCTTCACCACCTCGGGCCGCACACC
>JALHOX010000270.1 GCA_022842805.1 Phycisphaerae bacterium
GCCGAAGGCGACGCTCGACGCGATCTATCGCGCTGCGGCGCCGGTGGTGAGGGCGGGCAAGTTTCTGCTCTCGCTGGGCGGCGAGCACAGCATCAGCAGCGGCCTGGTGCGGGCTGTGGCGGAAAAGCACAAGAAGCTGAGCGTGCTGCAGATCGACGCTCACGCCGATTTGCGCGATGAGTATCAAGGATCGCCCTTCAGCCATGCTGCGGTGATGCGCCGCATTCATGACATGGGCGTGCCCGCGGTCGCGGTCGGCATTCGCAACTATTCGCGCGACGAGGCGGTCTTTATCCGCAAGGCGAAGAAGCCGATTTTCTCGGCGGCGTGGTGTCGCGAGACGCCGGACTGGATCGAACGCGTGCTCGAGCCGCTGACCGACAATGTCTATGTGACGATCGACATCGACGGATTCGACCCGGCGTTTGCGCCGGGCACGGGTACGCCGGAACCGGGCGGGCTCGATTGGTTTCAGGTCACGAAACTGCTGGCGCGGCTGGCGGAGACGCGGCGGATTGTGTCGGCGGATATTGTCGAGGTGCGGCCGATTCCGCCGAACCATGTGACGGAGTTCCTGGCCGCCCGACTGGCGCATCGGCTCTTGGGCTTGGCGATCTCTTAGCGGTCGGCAGGCGGTCGAATCTTCACGTCCGTCGCGTTTGGGCACCGATCGCTCGGTCGAGGCAGCATGACCATCGCCGCTCACGATCTGGCCGTCATCTTCGATATGGACGGGGTCCTGACCGACACCACGGCGCTCCATTGTCGTAGTTGGTGCGAGGCGGCGGCGCGGCGGGGCTGGCGCTTTGAGCCGGCCGATTACGACGCGATGCGCGGCCTGGCGCGGGAGGAGAGCCTGCGCGTCTTCCTCGACGTGGTCGGCCGGCATATGACCGGCGCGGAGCGTGCCGGGCTGGCTCAACCGGCGCTGCAGCAGGCGGTGATCGAAGAGAAGCAGCGGCTTTTCCTGGAATACACCGACGCTCTGACCGCCGCCGACCGTTTGGCCGGCGTGACCGCGCTGGTCGACGGTCTGCGGGCGCGCGGGGTGCCCTTGGCGGTGGGGTCGTCGAGCCGCAATGCGGAGCTGGTGCTGCGACGGATCGGGCTGCGTGACGCTTTCGCGGTGGTGGTCGATGGCAATGATGTGCCGATTTCGAAGCCGGCGCCGGCGATCTTTCTGGAGTGTGCGCGGCGGCTGGGGGCGCCGGCGGAGCGCTGCATCGTGATCGAGGACGCCGCCAGCGGGATTGAGGCGGCTCGGGCGGCCCAGATGAAGTGCGTCGGCGTCGGGCCGGCCGATCGCCTGGCCGGCGCGACGCTCGTGGTTTCGAGCCTGGCGCTGCTTTCAGTAGATTCGCTTTTTGCGCTGCTTGATTCGCCGCGCGGGGCTTGAGGGCTGATGGGGCGGGCGGGTGCGTATACTCGTCGCCTTCGACCTGGCCCCCGGCAACTTCGCATCATCGGAGCATCTGTTGGATCACGCCCCACCTCAGCCCGCGGCGCCCGCCCGCGACTACAAGTACTACGACCTGCTGCTGGGCGGCTTTGTCGCGGTGCTGCTGTGCTCCAACCTGATCGGCCCCGGCAAGCTGGCGACCGTTTTCGGCCTGACGTTTGGGGCCGGCAACATCTTTTTCCCCGTCAGTTACATCTTTGGCGACGTGTTGACCGAGGTTTACGGCTACGCCCGCACCCGACGGGTGATTTGGGCGGGCTTCGCGGCGATGGTGTTCGCGGCGATCATGTCCTCGGTAATCATCGCGCTGCCGTTCGACGCGACCAAGCCGCCGAATGACGTGATGCAGCCGGCGCTGCAAGTCTGTTTCGGCAATACGTGGCGGATCGTGGTTGGGTCGATCATCGCGTTTCTGGTGGGCGACTTTGCGAACAGCTTTGTGTTGTCGAAGATGAAGATTCTGACGCGCGGGCGGTATTTGTGGACGCGGACGATCGGCTCGACGATCGTGGGACAGGGGCTTGATACGTTGATCTTTTACCCGATCGCGTTTTACGGCATCTGGTCGAACAAGGATCTGTTCTCGGCGCTGCTGTTCAATTGGGTATTCAAGGTTGCGATCGAGATCGTGATGACGCCCGCGACGTACGTCATCGTGAACACGGTGAAGCGGGCCGAGCACGAGGACCACTACGACTACAAGACCAACTACACGCCCTTCTCGCTCGACGCGGACTAGCGGGATTGGAGGCGGGTGCGGCGGGTTGCTGGGGGGCTTGTGCGGAGCGGCAGCGCGCACGGAAATTTCATGAACAAATGAAAAAATGGGCTGTCAGTTTGTGTCGGAGTTGAAGGGCCGGTAACCGTTCGGGGGTCCGTTCCGGGCTGGACGATCGGCCATAAGCCGTTTTGGGCTATGATTTTATGGGATTTCGCGTTGCTGGGGATCGAGCTGCGGATCAGGCGACATCGGCCTCGCTTTTTTCCCAAAAGGAATTGACCCGCACCGCGGCAGTGCCTATTATGCGGTCTGGGATTGAGGATGGCGGGACGAGGCGACCGGGCGAAGCAGTTCAAAGGCCCGGTTGGACAAGACCCTGCAAAATCAATCGCCCGTATTGCCGATCCGTGTTTGAGCGTTTGCTCAGCCGCATCGGAGACGGGATTCCTAATTCTTAAGGCTTCTCGCGTTTGCATGGGTGCCGCAACCCCGTTGCAAGTGTTGGTAGATGCGCATCTTTCACCACGAGTTTCTCTTTTTGAGGAGGAGAACATGAAGAAGATTTTGGTTGTGACCGCTCTGCTCGGCAGCGCCTCGGCGTTCGCCGCTAACCTGACGGACAGCTTCCGTAACACCGGCGTTCGCGAGAACAGCCAGGGCGTTACCTATCCGACGACCACGGAGCGCACGGGCGTTGTGGTTCCGTTCAACGTCGCCGGCATCCAGAGCTTTGATCCGGTCGGCAGCCCCGGCAACACGATCGTCAACTTTGACGCCGCCGCCGCCCTCGGTCTCCCGAGCGGCAGCCCGGTGACGATGAACGGCGTGGGTTGGGACGTCACGCTGGAAGCCTTCGGCGCCAGCTGGCAGAGCGAAATCGGCGTGTCGTTCGGCGACAGCGCCGGCGTCGACTCGATCTTCCTGCGTCCGGGTGCGGGCACGAACACGCCGGGTATCGGCACGTTCAGCAGCGCCGGCATCATCAAGTTCGGCGCGATTCCGCTGCCGGACATCAACCTGCCGGACGGCATCCTGCAGATGGAGTTCTTCGAGAGCTTCGACGACGTTCCGGGTGGCGTTGACGGCCAGTGGGTCAGCGGCAACCTGAACCTCCAGTTCGTTCCGGAGCCGGCCAGCCTCTCGCTGCTCGGTCTCGCCGGTCTGGCTCTGATCCGTCGCCGCTAAGTCGGTCGACCTTCAGGTCAACTTGTGATTCAGGAACCCGTCGCTCATGAGCGACGGGTTCTTTTTTTTGCGCGCTCCGCGGGGGGAAAGATTCAACTTCACGCCGCTTTGGCTGTCGCGGGTTGGCGGTTGTGGCGGCTGATCGTGAAAGGCTGAGCGGCTCGGCAACGGACCACCGGCCGAACGACGGAGGATGGACCAAACGGCCCCGACGGGCGAGACCGGCCGGCGTCGGTCGCGACGGTCACCCAGCTATGATCTCTATGCCCGCGCGGATCGCCATGCGGAGCTGGACGAATCACCATTCCGACGTGTCGGCCGCGGCGAGCGACACGGAGGAATGACCATGCGAACGTTATTGCTGACGGCAGCCATGCTCGCGATCGCCGGCTGCGGCGGCGACTTTGGCGACAGCACGATTCCGCCCGGCACCTACGGCGCTACGTTTGCGGAGCTGTCGCCGAATCGGTGGACGGCCCCTGCCCCGCCGAACTACCGCGGGCGCACGCTGTACATCGAGGTGCAAATCGGTAATGACGGGTTTCCGGTTGTGGGCGGCGGGTCGGTTTCGAGCGGGGACAGCATCCGGGTGACTCTGGGCGACTGGGAGATGACCCAGCGCATCCAGCAGACGACGGGCGCGCAATCGCGAGTGCAGATCGCTTATGAGGGCACGATCGAGGACGCGAACGGCACGTCGGTGATGAGCGGCGGGTACATCCTGGATTGGTCGGAGTCCCTGCAGACCTTGCACTATGACGAGGGGATCTACGTCGGCACTTCGATCCCGGACGAGACCCGCGCCAGCCGCATCATCCGCTTCGAAGGTGAACTGCGGGAGTGATGCTGACGAGCCGCGGGCTTGTAGCCTGCGCTGGCTCGCAGCGGCAGCGCCCTGCGAGTCAGCCGGCATACGCTCCGCCGCGATGGGCTACTGCGAAGTCTTCCAGGTGAAAGCCCTGCGAAAACAAACGCTGAGCCCTCGCCGCTTTTATCGAAAACTTACCACGGTCCGGTCTGCCTTCGCGATACGATGTCGGTTTCACTGAGCATCTTGTTCTCATCGCCAGCTCGGCCGTTGGTGCACGATGCGGTTCTCAATTCAGCGGAGTCAATCGCATGAAACCCCGGCGCGCGGCAATCTGGACGTACGCACTTCTCACCAACGCTTTCATCGCGGCGACTGCGAACGCCCAGTTCGTCACCGTCGATCTCGCGACTCTTCGCAACGTGGGCCCGCCGGGCATCAATCCCACTACCCACCCAACCGGTCCGCAGGAGTATGGGTGCGTGCCATTCGCAATGCCGGCCAGTGCTGCTACGGATCAGCTGTATATGTGGTGGGCCGGTGTCGGCCCGGGCCCCAACCCCGTGACGCTCAGCATCCCGTTAAGTCTGGCAGGTGTCGACAAGGTTTACACCATCATGAACACCGCCTGGGGCTCTGCCACGCCGAACCTGCTATTCATCGACTTCATCGGCAGCGGTGGTGCGATGCAGACCTTCGAGTTGCGCGGCAATCGGGATATCCGCGATCACCACACTAATTTTTTTACCAACGCGATCAACAACACAACCACCGTCAATGCCTGGGAAAACGGCTTGGGACAGCGGCTCGACCGCCAAGCGTTCGATTTGTCAGCCGACTTTCTGGACGAAACGCTCGTCACGATCCGCATTCGCGATTTCGGAGGGACGAACTTCAGCCGCGCGTTCATTGTGGCCGTGACCGCCGAGCTGGGCCAACCGACCACGCCGGGCGACATGAATTGCGACGGCTTCATCACCGTGGGTGACATTGGCGGTTTCGTGCTTGCGCTCACCGACCTCTGCGCGTACTTCGATCAGTTCCCCAACTGCGAAGATGGCAATGCCGATGTGAACGGGGACGGGTTCGTCAGCGTCGGCGACATCGGTGCATTTGTAGCGCTTCTGACTTCGCTCTAACGCGTCCTCGTTCTGCTCCTGAGGCGCGAGCTTCGAGCCCGGGCGGCGCCACGTTTGCGAGCCGGGGCGCCTTTCGGCTGAGGGAGGGCGAGTTCCGCCAGTGTCTTCGCGTTGGTGGCGAGAGGAGTCGTCGGGACCGGCCAGCGAAGAGGCGGATGAAATCGGCCCTTCCCACCCCGACCGCGACGCGTGGTCGGTTCACGGTTAGCATTTTGCGCTTTCGCGCAACCCGATGGAACCGCCCCGACCATGAGCTCAAACGCCCCCACAATCGCCGATACACCCGTCGCTCACACCTTTACGCCCGAATGGGCCCGTCACGCGATCTGGTATCAGGTGATGCCCGATCGATTCTTCAACGGCGACCCGGGCAACGACCCGCCCCACACGCGCGATTGGCGCAGCGAATGGTTTTCGCCGGCCGAGTGGGAACGGGCCCACGGCGACAACTTTTACCGCTATGTCTTCGGGCGGCACTATGGCGGCGACATCGCGGGGCTGCGTGCGAAGCTGCCCTATCTGCGCGATCTGGGGGTCAACGCGCTTTATCTGAATCCGATCTTTCAGGCGTCGACCCACCACAAATACAACGCCACCAACTATCTGCACGTTGACGAACACTTCGGCACGCTGGGGGACTACGCGGCGGTCGTCGCGAGCGAAGACCTCGCCGACCCCAGCACGTGGAAATGGACCGCGTCTGACCGGCTGTTTCTCGAATTTTTGCACGAAGCGCACGCGGCCGGCATGCGGGTCATCATCGACGGCGTCTTTAACCATGTCGGCACGCAGCACCCGGCGTTTCAGGATGTGCGCGCCAACGGCCACCGCTCGCGCTTCGCCGACTGGTTCGACGTCGTCGGCTGGGAGCCGTTTGATTGGCACGGCTGGGCGGGCTTTAAGGATTTGCCGGTGTTTCGCAAGGCGCCACACGGCCTGGCGAGCGAAGGCGCGAAGGCGCACGTCTTTGCGGTGACGAAGCGTTGGATGGACCCTGACGGCGACGGCGAC
>JALHOX010000271.1 GCA_022842805.1 Phycisphaerae bacterium
ACCGGCCCGCGGCAGCGCAATTTTGCCGGCGTCTCGGGCAGCGGCTCATAGGCAACAGCGGCGGCCTCCGCCACCCAGCCCATGCGCATCAGGAGCACGCGCAGCGTATGGGCGCAGCACTCGTACATCAGCGTGCCCGGCATCACCATGTCGTCAACGAAGTGGCAGGTCAGGAACCAATCGTCGACATGAATGTCGGCCTCCGCCACGACGCGGCCAAGTCCAAATTCGCCGCCGACCGGATCACAATCGACGACGCGATGGAGCAGCCGCATGCGGCCATCGGGGATGGTCGACGCCTCGCGCAGCGACAGCCGGTCGAAGGGCGGACCGAACGCGCGCCCGAGGTCGCCGGAGCGCAGCGCGGCGACGCGGCCTTCATCGAGCGCGCAGCGCTCAAGCGGCACGAACTCCGCACAAGGATGAACGGCGACGCGCGCACGACGCTCGAGCTCATCGAGCACGCCGTGGTGCCCCGGCGAAGCATCGGCGCCGACGATTCCGCCCGAGTTCGCGATCTCCGCCTCGGTGAAAAACCCGGCGCAGCCGTTCCGCATCGTCAGCAGCGGCTGGCCATTGGCGAAGCCGTCGAAGCGGAAGAAAAAGAGCCACGAGTCGCCCTGCCGCACGAACTTCTCGATCTCGATCCGGTAATGCAGCGTCTCGCCTGCGCCGGGCAGACCGCGCTGAAAACTGATCGTCGCGTCGAGCAGGCGATAGGCGCGCGTGCCGCGAACGGCGTGATCGATGCCGAGATAGCTGCACAAAAAGAGGTCGGCTTGCCCTGACTCAACGGCGATGCACACCGGCACGCGACCATGGTCGAGGTACCAGGCGTTGGGCAGTACGTCATGCTCAGTGACGATCGTTCCGCGCGTCAGCGAGCGCGGCTCGCCGCTGATCGAGACGATGCGATCGACCAGCATCAGCGGCTCATCGGGCAATCTCACGCGCACTGGATATCGATCGATCTCTGCGAAATCGGGGCCGAGTACGTTGCCGATCTTGCCGATCGCAAACTCCATGCAGGCATCGCGGTCGAACGCGACGCGGAGCGCAGTGTGGTCGTCGCCAATCAGCTCTGAGCCACGCCCACCGGGGGTTCCGCCGTCGCCTCCAGAATTCCGACGCCCCGGCGAACCATCGGAAATGCGACTCTGTGCGAGAAGGGCGGCATTTCGTGTCACCGCCGCTGTGGCCTGCGCAAAAGCGGTCGCCGCTACGGAGAGATACTGCTGATGCGCCTGCGCCGTGATCGCCGCGCTTCGCGCCGTCAGCGACGCAACCTCGGCCGACCACGCGGCGAAGGCGGCGGCGCCCTCGACCCGCGCCGGCGGCAAGGAGACCGGCGCGACCGGCACGGACAGCACTTCGACCGTCTGCCGCGGCGGCCCGAGCGGCACGTCGACGCGCTTCGCGCTCGCAAACTCGTCGGACTCCCTCACGCGCGACGAACCTCTCTGCAGATACTCGGTCGGGCCTTTTGCGACGCCGGCAGAATGAAGGGTTGAGATCGCCGTCAGCATCGCCGCCTGTTCATCGTCGGCTGACGACACGCCGCCGCAAACCGAAATCGCCAAGTGTGGCCGATCCCCCAGAATGCGCCGGACCATGCGTGTGCAGGACGCGCCGGGACCGACCTCCACGAACACGCGCGCCCCGTCGCGATAGGCGGCCTCGACCTGCTTCGAAAAATCGAAGCCGTGGACAGCCTGGGCGGTGATGGAGTCGCGAGCACTCTCGCGCGTCGGCACATAAGCGGCGCCGGCTGCTGCACTGTAGAAGATGACGTCGCCCGGCGGCGTCGTGGGCAGGTCATGAAGCGCGCGATATGCACTCGCGACAAGCTCGACGGCGTCGCAGTGGACGGTCGACGTGCCGCGCACCCAAAGGGGCTGGACGCTCAATCGCATCGCGAGGCGTTCAATATCCGCCCGTAGCCCGCCGACGACGCACTCGCCCGGCGCGTTCGCGATCAACACGCGCACGCGATCGTCCGGCAAGATCGCAGCGCGAACCGCATCCGCATCGCGTGAAAAAACCGCGGCAGCCCAAGCGATCGGCGTCGAAGCATCGAGCTGCCAGGCAAGGCGCAAAGCACGGCATTCGCCGGCGAGGTCCTGTGAAAACAGCGGCGAACTCTCCAGGCGATCGAGCATCAGGCCCCAATCGCGCCACGCACGCAGCGCCAGCAGCGCGGCGGTCTCGCCGAGGCTATAGCCCAGCGCGAAGCGCGGCGCGAGCCCGTGCGTTCGGAGAATGTCGGTCGCGAGAATCCCGAATGAAACCTGACCGAGGATCACGGTCAGCGGATTGTCCAGAGCGAGGTCGACCGCGTCGCCCATCTGCCGCCAGAGCGACTCCGCCCGCCACTGCGCCGCCAGACGCGGCGAGATCGCCTCGTACTCCGCAACGATCCCCGGCCACGCGGCCGACAACCCGGCCCCCATCCCCGCATATTGGTTGCCCGAGCCGGGATAAACGAACGCGACCTGATCGGCAGTGAACTGCTCCGCCGCGGAAGGCAGTGCTTTCACGATCGGCGGCGAAATCAAAAGCGCTGTCGCGGCGTCGGAGATTCGCTCACGCACCGCAACTACACATTCTGTGCCGTCCAGATTCGCGGAATGATGTTCAATGCGCCGCGGCCCCTCCGCGCGGTCGCACACCCAATAGCGTCGAGGACGCACTGCGTTGCCGGGCAAGACACGTGTATCAAGCGACGCCACCGCACACAGAAAATCCGCCAGCCCCGCGCAGCACCCGCTGTAGCCGATCATGCTCTGGGCATCCGGCGGACCAACGAACGCGTCCGCTCGATCGCCTCCCGCTGCGACTTCGCTCAGTGACCCGATATCCTCGATCACGGCGTAGACGTGATCGCCATCGCGTTCGGCGTCGCTGAGTCGCTTCAGCACGACCGCCGCCGCGCCCTCGCTGATCGCATCAATCTCGGGCCGAAGTCCCGCGATCGCCAAGGCTGCTCGCAAGTCGCCGCAGAGGTCGACCGCCCCTGCCAATGCCAGATCGATCTCTCCGCGCTGCAGCGCCCGCGCCGCCAGCTCCACCGCGCGCAAGCCCGAGCTCTCCAGCGCCGAGACGGTGAAACTCGCTCCGCCACATCCGAACTCGCGGGCCACGCGGCTGGCGACGATCCCGCCCAGGCTGCCCAGCACGCGCGGTGCATTCAGGGCCGGCGAAGCCGAGTCCGCTTTGGCTTCGATCGCCGCGAGCTGGAGATCGCCGCCGCCGGCTCGCGCCGCCGCATCCTCCGCGATCAGCCGCCGCACCCAGCGATGGTGGTAATTCGACGTATTGAGATCGAGCCCAATGCCGATCACCGCCCCGCGCCGCGGGTCGCGCCGTGATGTCTCGACTTGCGCGTCGCGAAGCGCCTCGTGCAGGACTTCCAGCATCAGCATCTGCTGCGCCAGCGACTGCTCGATCTCGCGCGGCGGCAAACGATACTTGCCGACGGGAATCGACAGGCGGTCGATGAAGGCGCCGCGTGTGAATCGGCCATGTAGCTCTGGCGACAAAGACGCTTCGAGTCCAAGCCAGCGATCCGCCGGGCGCGGCCGCAGCGCCGATTCGCCGTTGAGATAGGCCCGCGCGAATGTGGGATAATCGCCCAACGCGCCGAATCGTGCCCCAACCCCGACGATCGCGATCGGCTCAGCAGTCCCGCTTGGCTCGACGCGCGAACGCCGCTTGCCGACGCCGGACGTTGCCGCCACCGGCTCTTCGAGCAGCAGATGTGCGTTAATGCCGCCAAAGCCGAACGAACTCACCGCCGCACGCCGCGGCCGTCCGTCGCGATGTGTTGCCCACGCACCGTTAACTTCGAGCAGATCGACCGGCGCATCCCGGTCGGCGATCGATCGATCCGCTGCTCCGCTCTCGGCCATCCGCGCATCGGCGCAGAACTCACCCCGCCGCAGGCAGATCAGCAGCTTGTGCAGTCCAGCGATTCCCGCGGCGGTCAGGAGATGACCGATGTTGGATTTGACCGCGCCGATCGGCAGCGCCGCCGCGCGCGCCCCGGACTCCCGAAGTAGCGCCGTCAGGCTCGCAATCTCGACCGCGTCGCCCTGTGGCGTGCCCGTGCCGTGACACTCGATGAAATCGACTTCGCCCGCATTCCACCCGGCCTGTGCATATGCCATTCGCATGGCGCGCAGCTGCCCCTCGGAGTCGGGCGAAATCAGGCTGCCCGCCATGTCGTTCGAGACGCCCACGGCGCGGATGAGGGCCAACACCGGCAGCTTCGCGGCGATGGCGTCCTCGTGCCGCATCAGGAGCACCAGCCCGCATCCCTCGCCGACGACAAGGCCGTCGGCCCCGGCGCGAAATGGGCGACAGACGCCGCTGGGGGACAGCGCCTGAAGCAATCCGAAACCCATCTGTGTATAGAGCGCCTCGGGCCGCGAGACGCCGCCGGCGATCATTGCATCGGCGCGCCGCGAGGTCAGTTCGTCGCAGGCGTACTTGAGTGCGTAAAGGCTCGATGCACAGGCCGCGTCGAACGTGATCGCGCCGCCCTTCAGCCCCAGTGCGGCGCGCAACAATCCTGCCGGCGCGCCGACAGGATGCGCATTCCATGCCGCCGCTGGATCGAATGCGATCTTCGCATGCGGGCCGGCATGCGAACTCGATTGAAGAACGGCCCGCGTGAGCGCAGATGAGCCATCGGTCGGCAGAGCGATCGACGCGAGCGATACACCGCAGCGGGCCGGATTGAGCGCGGAGAGCCGGACCGAGCTCCATAGCTTTCGTCCGACATGCAGCGCAAGTTGAAACGTCGGATCGATCGCGCCGACAAACTCAGCCGGCCACGGCCACCCACGAAGGTCGAACTCGAAATCGGCACGGTCGATCAGCGCCATGCGGCGCGAGAAGACCCGATCGGGTGCGTCGCGCCGCGCGCTCTGCAGCCGCGCCGGCGGCGCGATCCATCGGCCATCCGGCACATCCCCTACGCTGCTGCGCCGCTCGAACAAAAGCCGCTCGAATGCGGCCAGGTCGGCGGCGCCGGGATAAACCGCCTCGGCGCCGACGATCGCGATGTCATATGGAGACGCAGTTGTGAATCCAACGCCGCGCGAACTCACCGCCTCGCTCCGTCATCTGCGGCGGCCTGCGCGCGGAATATCGCCGCCAGACTCGCATCCATGATCCAATCCACCGAGCGCATTTCGGCGATCCGTTGCCCGTCGTGAACAAACGCGACATCGGCCCGCAACCGCGGCCCGCAAACGGATTGCACGGCGAGCACGACGTCCACGTATTCCGCCGCGGGCCACACCCGCGCGATCATCCGCCACGCACCGATCACCATCGGCAAAGATGCAAGGCCGCGCAGGCGCGACGTCCAAACGATGCCGAGTTGCAGGGCGGCGTCGATCGCAGGCGGGTTCGTCTGCCACCGTCGGCCGGTCGCGCCGGATATCCAGTCGCTCGGCAAAGCGTCGCAGCGAACGCGCGCCCGCACCCCGGCCTCGTCGATTCCATCAATTCGCTCAATCAGCCGCAGAGCGCGGCCATGGAATAGCGTGGTGCGGTAGGTCTCGTCGATCGCCCCCTCATCGGCGCGGCGTGCGCCATCGATAGTCGCCAACTCAACGGCGGCGCCGCCCCGTTCTGCAAACGAAATCGTCGCCGTGGCATGCACCACCGGCTCGCCCTCCGATTCGATGCAAACGACCTGCGCTCGAGCCGCCGCGTCCGTGCCATTTACGCCGGCGGCGTCATCGATCCGACGAACGGCCCAACGCTGCGGCCGTGCATCGACGATCAGCGGTCGCAGCACGCGCAGGTCGCGAATTTCGCAGGTTCCGCGATCCGCCCCTGGTCCGTCGGCGTGCTCACGCGCCGCGTCGCGCGCCAGCCATTCCAGCATCAGTGCGAGCGGCACCACCGGCCGCCCCGCGACGATATGACTGGACAACACCGGGATGGCTGCCAGCGATAGCTCGCCCGACAGCGGTTCGCCTGTCGACGCCGCGTCGGGCGACTCTTCGGCGGAAAGCCCCCCGTGCGACGCGTCGCCCGCCGGCAACGCGCCGCCCGCTATTTTCCCGAGGCGGCCAGAGCGCTCTCGCCCGCCGTGACATATTCAACGATGTCACGAAGCGTGCGAAGGCTGCCCACATATTGCGAATCGACCGAACGGGTGTCGGGCCGGCGCTCCTGCAGCGCCGCCAGAATCTCCAGGCGCTTAATCGAGTCGATTCCGAGGTCGGCCTCCATGTCCATCTCAAGCTTAAGCATGTCCGCCGGATAGCCCGTCAGATCAGCCACCACCGCCAAAAGA
>JALHOX010000272.1 GCA_022842805.1 Phycisphaerae bacterium
GGTCGTCGCTCATTGCCGCCAGGAGCGTCACCTTGTCCGCCGAGCGCGAGCCGAAGAAGAGCGCCGCCGAGCCGGACTTCTGCTTGGCGATGTCGGCGCCGTGCTTGAGCTGGTCGATCGGCGCGTCGGGCAATTCGGCGACCAGCACCGTGACACCGCCCACTTTTTCCGCGCTGGGCAGCAACCGCTCGACTTCGGCCTTTACCACTTCGGCGCTGCCGGCGGCGGCGACCTTGCGCTGCTGCTTCACGATCTCCTGCAGAGCGGTGATCGCGACCATCGTCTGACTGCGCTCGCGCAGGGGCACATCGGCCGATTGCAGGCCGCCCAGCAGCGTCGAGACGCTTTCGGCCAGATCTGCCGGCGGGCCGGCGTCGCGCGCTTTCGTCAGCAGCGCCTCGGCCTGCTGCACAAAGCTCTTGCCGATCTCACGCATCATCTGCGCGCTGTCGCCCGTGATGGCCACGATGCGGCGCACGCCCTTGGCGACGCCCTCTTCGGCTGTGATTGCGAAGCCGCCGATGTCGCTCGTGTTCGCGACGTGCGTGCCGCCGCAGAATTCGATCGAATTCTGCCGCCAGCGCGCGTCTGCGGGGTTCTTCAGCATGTCGTCGATCGCCGCGCCGATGGAAACGACGCGAACGCGATCGGGGTATTTCTCGCCGAAGACCGCGCGAATACCGTTGAACTTCATGCCGTCGGCGAGCGCGACCTCCTTGGTGTAGACCGGCTGGCTGGCGATGATCTGTTTGATCGTGGCGACCTCGATCTTCTCGAGTTCGTCGTCGCTGAGCGGCTTATTGTGGGAGAAGTCGAAGCGCAGCTTGTCGGGGTCGACCAGCGAGCCTTTCTGCTGCACGCCCTCGCCCAGCACTTCGCGCAGGGCCCAGTTCAGCAGGTGCGTGCCGGTGTGGTTCGATTTGGTCTGAACGCGGCGGGAGTCGACCTTCAGCGCCAGCGAATCGCCGACGCGGATTTCGCCCATCACCAGCGTGCCGACATGCACCACCACGTCGCCGTAGCGTCGGGTTTCTTCCACGTCGAAGCGCAGCGAGCCGTCGCCGATGACGCCGTGATCGCCGACCTGTCCGCCCTGCTCGGCGTAGAAGCAGGTTTTGTCGAGGACGAGCGCGGCGGCCGTACCCGGCTGGATCGCAGTCGCCGCGTCGCTGCGAATGATGACGCCGCCGGTTGCGTCGAGCAGGGCCATCGCGCGCACTTTCGCCCCGGTCAGCGTTTCGCCGACGAACTTGGGCGAATCGTCGGTGGGGCCGAAGGGCGCCAATAGATCGCCGGGCAGGGCCGACAATCCGCCGGCCTCCTTCTTGCCGCCGGCGCGAGCCTTGTCGCGGGCCTCTTCCATCAATCGCTCGTATTCGCCGACATCGACCTGCAAGCCGCGCTCTGATGCCATGATCTGCGTCAGGTCGATCGGGAAACCGTAGGTATCGTGGAGCTTGAAGGCGTCGGCGCCGCTGATTTCGCGATGGCCGGCGTGGGCGGCGTTATCGACCGCTTCGTTGAAGAGCGCGATGCCGCGATCCAGCGTGCGCCCAAAGGCCTGCTCCTCCTCGCGGATCAACTCGACGACGCGGGGCTGCGCCGGTTTCAATTCCGGAAACGCTTCGCCGAATTGCTTCACGACGGTCGGCACGAGTTTGAACAAGAACGGTTCGTGCAGGTTCAGATATTGCCACCCGTAGCGCACCGCCCGCCGCAGGATGCGCCGCAACACATAGCCGCGCCCCTCCTTGTCCGGCGTGGCCCCATCGGTCAGTGCAAACGTGAGCGTGCGAATGTGATCGGCGATGACGCGATAGGCGACGTCGCGCATGAGCGCCTCGCGCTCGGATCCCTGCGTCGCGCCGTCCTTGCGTCCCGCCGTCGCCAACCGTCCGCCGTAGCCGGCCGCGCCGCTCACCTGCTGAATGGCCTCGAAAATCGGCGTGAACACGTCGGTGTCGTAGTTGCTGCGCTTGCCCTGAATCACCGCGGTGACGCGCTCGAAGCCCATGCCGGTGTCGACGTGTCGCGCGGGCAGCGGGTCGAGCTTGCCGTCGGGCCGGCGATTGAACTGGATGAAAACGAGATTCCAGATCTCCATCACCCGCGCGTCGCCGGCGTTGACGAGGTTGCCGCCGCTCTTGTCGGGCGTCAGGTCGATGTGAATCTCGCTACAGGGGCCGCAGGGGCCGGTGTCGCCCATTTCCCAGAAGTTGTCCTTCATGTTTCCGGGGTGGACGTGGCTGTCGGGCATGCCCGTGATCTGCTTCCACAGTTCGCGGGCCTCGTGGTCGGGCTCGAGCTCCCACGAGCCGTCGGCCCGCTTCAGTCCGCCGAAATAGGTCGCGTGCAGGCGGCTGGCGTCGATGCCCCAGCGTTTGGTCAGCAGCTCCCAGGCCCACTCGATCGACTCGCGCTTGAAGTAGTCGCCGAAGGACCAGTTGCCGAGCATCTCGAAAAACGTGTGGTGATAGGTGTCGTGGCCGACGTCGTCGAGGTCGTTGTGCTTTCCGCCGGCGCGGATGCACTTCTGGCTGTTCGCGGCCCGCTTCAGCCCGCTGAAGGCGTGGCCGGCCGGCAGTTGGCCGAGGAAGATGGGCTTAAACTGATTCATTCCCGCGTTGGTGAAGAGCAGCGTCGGGTCGTCGTAGGGCACGACCGGCGAGCTGGGAATGTGCGTGTGCAGCTTCTCGCGGAAAAAGTCGACAAAGTCGCGGCGAATCTGAGCGGCGGATCGGGACATCGACAGCGGACCTCCGGACGAATGAGTGCAAAGTCGCGGCAGTCTATTCGAATGCGCGGGGCGGCCCAAGCAGGCGGCGCGGGCGCGGGGAAGATGGCGGGCCGGTCGGCGCGCTTTGCGCGGGCGGGTTGCCGGCTTCGGCGGCGGTGAATTTTTCGGACCGGCGCGGCCGATGATGAAGTTTGACTTTCGCGGCGTGCGCGATACGCTTTACGGTCTGTCCGCGTCACGGCGGCGATTCCCCGATAGCTCAATGGTAGAGCACCCGGCTGTTAACCGGGTTGTTGTAGGTTCGAGTCCTACTCGGGGAGTTCTCTTTCCCCTCACCAATTCTCGCAAAAACCCCTATTTTCGTAGGCTTCTCCGCACCTTCGGCAGTCGCCTTCGAAGCGCCGATTTGTGCCGTACAGCGCCTTAACACGCGGGGTTTTTGGTCGCGCCCTTGGTCGCGCGCCGCGACGGCCTCGACGGGTCGGTCATCGGTCCCGGTCTTCGCCGCCGGGATGCTCGCCGGTTCGGTCGGGTCGAACAGCCGGATTTTTTCGACGGCCCCGAAGGTGTCCAAAACCCTCACGTCGGTGTAGGTCGAAGCGGTCAGCCGATAATCGGTATGCCGCATCAACTGCATGATCGTGCGCGGCGAAGCCCCGGCCCGCTCCAATTCGGTCGCGAAGGTTGTTCGCAGCGAATGGAATCCCAGCATCTTCCCGTCATCGCCGACGTACTTCAGCCCAGCGCGGTCAAGATCGACGCACCAAGTATCCCACGCGCAGACGCGCTTGAAGACGGGCATCGTCGGCGTGAAGTCCGCCGGACGTGCGGCCAGCAGCCGGGCGCGTAGGTCATGGTGAAGCGGAACCACGTCGGCTCGCTTGCTCTTCGTCACCTCAGCACGGAGAGCGATGCAAGGCCGGTCGACATCATCGATCAGCACGTCGCGCCATTGCAAACGCTGAAGCTCGCGGCGTCGTAGCCCGGTCCCGACGGCAAGGCGATAGAGCAGCTCGCGCGGCCCCGCAATCGCCAGCAGCCGATTCAGCTCATCGCGCGTGAACGCCCTCCGTTGGCGTCGCTTGTCGCCGATCAGGTCGAAGCGCGGGAGATTTACCAACGGGTCGGAATCGAGCCGTCGCGCCGCCACGGCCCACGCGACAAACGCCCTCACCGTCGATAGTTCATTCTTCACCGTTCGGGCAGCAGCGCCGCCGTCGCGCCGGGTCTTCGCGTGCTTCAGGATCGAATCTCGCGAGATATCGGTGAGCAGCCGCCACTTCAGCGCCGCTCCGATCGACTTCAGATAGCGCTCGGCGTTGGCGACGTACTTCCCATCGCGGCCCGACGTGCGCAGCTCGCGAACGTAGTCATCGACGTTCACCAAGTACTTCGCGCGGCGCTTTTCGGCCAACTCAGAGACGAGACCGAAGGACGCCAGCAGTCGGCGCGGGAGTTCCTTCAGCACGTCGGCGCGCGGCGGTTCGCCGGATGCGGCCCGATCGACAGCCGCTTGCAGCAGCGCGTGCCAGCGGCGAGACGTTTCTTTGTCGGTGCAATACTTCGCGGGCTTGTGTTCGTAGGCCGCGAGCCGAATCTTCCCGCGCCAGTCTTCGGAGCGAGCGGTCTTGAATAACTCACCCATCGGTCGATTCCCTTCGATAGCGCCCGTTCAAGGGGCGGAGTACACGATACCAGTTCAAAACGGCACTTCGGAATCGTCGGCGTCGATCGCGTCCCCAAGGCCGCCAACCCCGCCACCCGGACGCGCTGCGTGAACGCGCGAATCTGCGCGGCTACGCCGACAAGCGCGCCGGCCTCAATCTGTCGAATCATGCAATTCCCTTCGCAAGCGACCCGCCGCGCGGCCGAGAAGGGAGTCGGCCAGCGCGGGCAGGTCAGGATCGTCGGTCAATTACTCCGACGGCCAGAATAGTAGCAACGAACAGCCCCAGAACATTAGACTTGTGCATTACGTAATTCGACCCGCCCACGCTGCAACCCGAGAACGCGGCAGCGCACGCGCTGTTCACGACAATCGAGCGCGCGTATGGCCATGCGCAAGTGCTTCTCATCTATCGGCTGGCGGCCGCGCGTCCCCAGCGGCAGGCGCAGCAGCGCCTACTGAATGCAGTGCGTACAAAGGAACACAGAACGTTGTACGCAACGAGAGAGAAGCTATGACTTGCGCGGTTGCGCAAAGTCCGCCCGAGTTCGGTTGTGTCGACGCGGCAGGCGCAAAGTAGCTTATATGTCCAAACGTCGTGGCGCGGCATAGCTTACGCTGGCCGCGGAGGCTCGTCGGGAGTAGAGCCGCGCGACCTGCTTGGCGAGTTGCGGCCACAGCGCCATTGCGTCCGATGCGGAGTAGGCGCAGTGCTCGACACCGTCGACGGTCTGTTCGCGATATCGGATGCCGACCGTCTCGGCCACCCATGACTCGTAATCTCCGATGAATCTCAGTAGCTCAGAGCACAGGTCGCCAGCCAGCATGAGCTCTCCCGAAAGATGGGGACGACGAAGGGGCGGCAGACCAGTCGGCGACCAGCACGCAAGCGCCTCCCGCGGTGCGTCGCACAACTGGGGATTGAAGTGAAACCGGTCTAGATACGCCCCGACGGTTTGGTCCGCGATGAGTGCGCCGAAACCCCATAGAAACACGATCCGCCCCGACTGCAATGCAAGCCGATAGCGAGTCGATCCGCCCAGTGCTGCTGGCGGCTGCGCGCGTTCGAATCCGAAGGACAGCAGCAGGTTCCCCTGTGGACGACAAATGTCACATCCCCAGCACCAGCACTGCTGGTTCATCAGCTTCGCGCCGACCCGCATGAATCGAGGAGTCTCGTAATCGTGCTTCAGGCGGCGCGCTGCCACCGGCAGCAGATCGCGCATACCCATCACTCGGGCCCGGGCCCGGTCCGCTCGGGCTCGGCGTCCGTGCCTATCACGCCGACTGGGTCGGCCGGTCCGGCGTCATCCGAGTCATCTTCGGGCCCGTCCCAATCCGGAAACGGATCGGGGAGCTTCCGCCAGCGCTCCGGTCCTTCGCTCATCTCCGAATCGGTGAGCAGGCACGCGTCCAGCGCCGCCAAGACGCCCTCGCGGTCCATGTTCTGTCCGATGAAGACCAGCTCCTGACGCCGATCTCCCCAAGGCTCTCGCCAGATCTCCTCGAGCCAGCGCAGCGTCTCCGGGTCGTCCGGCCACTGGTCCGCCGGCAGAGCATCGAACCAGTAGCCAGTGCGATCGATCGAGAGCGAACATCCGGCTTGCGACCAGCCGCCGCAGAAGTCCATGCGCGGGGCGAGCCAGATGAAGCCCTTCGACCGGATCAATCCCTCAACTCCCTGCTCGATGAAGTTCCATAGGCGCTGCGGATGAAAGGGGCGGCACGCGCGATAGACAAAGCTGCTGATGCCATACTCTTCCGTCTCCGGCGTGTGCTCGCCGCGCAGTTCTTGGGCCCAGCCCGCGGACGCGTCCGCCCGTTCGATATCGAATAAGCCCGTGTTGAGAATGGCGCTAGTTTCTACCCGTCCGCGTGCGGTTCGAATCAGC
>JALHOX010000273.1 GCA_022842805.1 Phycisphaerae bacterium
CGCGATCTGGCGTTTATGAATCTCGGGCTCTACTGGGAACACGATTGGACGGCGGACGGGCCGGTGTCGGCCTCCGCACGGGCTACGTGGCAGCGTCGGATTGAGTCGGAGATAAGGGCGTATGTCGATTCGTTGCAGAACGACGGCGTGGCGGCGCTGGGCGCGCTGATCCCGGCTCAGGCCGGCGAGACGCGCTGCTTTGTTTTCAATTCGCTGACGTGGTCGCGAACCGGCGCCGCGGATTTCGCACTGCCGGGCGGAGTATCTCAGCCGCTGCACGCGGTTGATGTGGAGACGGGCGTCGCGGTTCCATCGCAAGTGGTGAACATCGACGGCGTCGACACGATTCGCATTTGGGCCGAGAACATTCCGCCGGTCGGCTACAAGGTCTATGAGCTGCGCAGCGGTGCGGGGCCGGTCTTCACTCCAGCCGGCGAAGTGCTGTCGGGCGGCGGCGGCACGCCGGTGAATCGCGTGTACAGCGTTCCGTCGAACGATCGCGACGCGATGTCGACGCTTGTAACCGGTGCGGGGCAGCAGGTGCGAATATCCGGTTACAACCCGCCGACGGATTTTGCCAACTACATCAGCACGGACGACGAACAGCAATCGGCGGCGGTCGCCTTTACGATCGATGTGCCGATCGGGGCGACGGTGCAGTCGGCGACGCTGACGCTGCGGCCGACGCCGTTGCAGAGCGTCAGCCCGGTGGGTGGGTTCGAAATTCGTGCGTACAACGTGGTCAACTTGCCGCCTTTTGTCGGTGGTGCGTCGGGGGATCTGGCGAACTTCGCTCCGACGACGCCCAATTTCGTCATCTGGCCGGTGCAATCGTGGCTGCCGGGGTTGGATCAGACCTCGCCGAACCTGGCTTCGCTTTTGCAGCAGGTGGTGGATCGGCCCGACTATGTGCCGGGGGCGACGGTCGGATTTGTTTTGACCGAGGGCACGCTGGGCGCGTTCCGGTTTTACGGTTTCGAGGATTTCTCGCAGCCCGGCGGCACGCCCGCGCGGCTGAATGTCACTTACCTCTCGGATAGCGCTCCGGCTCCGGCGTTGATACAGAACGCGCGCTATCGGCTGCGGATCACGCCGACCGGCGCGATCGACACGCTCATCGACCGCACGCAGGCGAACCGCGAGTATGTTCAGGGAATTGATGGGCGGTTTCTGAACGACTTGGGCGGCGCGGGCGGTCTGTTGGGCGTCGAGAGCAGCGGCCCGGTGTCGTTGACGCTGCGGGCGGAGTCGAGTTCGCCGTTGCAGCACATCACGCGCGTTACGCTCTTCCGCGATGGGCAGCGGATCGAGATCGATAATCTCATCACGCAGAATTTCACGGATGTCCGCAGCTACGACTTTTCGTTCAATCTGGCGCAGCCGCATGTTCGACACGAAGAGGTGGGGGCGATTCTGGACGCTCGGCTGACGAGCTTCGGCGGCGACTACTCGCCGCGCAACGCGCGCTATGACTGGCTGACGCTCAACCACTTCGCCGACATGACGACCGGCGCGGGCAATTTCGGCGTGACGCTGTCGAATCAGGACTGCTACTTCTTCCGGCTTGGGGCGAGCACGGTCAGCGTGCTGGACCCGAACGTGCCGCGCATTTCGCCGCTGATCGGCGGTCGGGTGGATTCGCCGTTGGGCATTCCGAATCAGGACGGAGATTCGCTGTTCCGCCAGCGATTTGCGCTGCGGACGCACACGGGGTACGACCCGTCGGGGGCGATGCGATTCGCGCTGAATCATCAGAACCCGTTTGTTTGCGGTTTGGTGACGGGCGCCGCGGGTTCGACCGCCTATCCGGCGGATCGCTACAGCTTGTTCACGGTCTCGAACGCCGCGGTGCTCGGTTGGGCGCTCAAGCCGGCGGAAGAAGGGATCGAAGACGGGCTGATTCTGCGGCTTTGGAATGTGACCGATTCGCCGCAGACGACGACCGTTCAATTCCCCCTCGGGCTGCTGGCCGGCGCGGTGCAGACGACGCACATCGAGACCGATCTGGTGCATGTGCCGATGAGCGCCGGGGCGCTGACGGTGACGCTGGGGCCGAAGCTGATGCAGACCTACCGGCTGGTGCCTGCACCTTCGATCCTGGGCGACATGAATTGTGATGGGATCGTTACGGTGGGCGATATCGCGCCGTTTGTGCTGGCCGTGACGAACCCCACCGCGTACGAGCAGCAATTCCCGAACTGCGAAGCCCTGCTGGCCGACATCAACGGCGACGGCGCGGTGACTGTGGGCGATATCGCGCCGTTCGTCGCCTTGGTGACGGGCGGGGGCTAGTCGTCCGAGGCGCTGCGGAACGGGCGGGTGGCGCACCTGCGCGGCGAATTCAGATGTCGTATTTCATGATTTGCCGGTCGCAGGCCGGTCGGAATTGACCGTTTGCGGGGCGACTTGCTAAAATCGCGGCAATGTTGCGATCCGCGCAAAAGCTCTGCCATCTGTGCGTAGCGATTTTCGCGACGCTCTTTTGGAGCGTGCCCGCCGGCGCGTGGCACTCCTGCGAGGATCATCACTCCCCCGTTGGCGGCGGCGCGGCTGAGATTGCGTCGCACTGCCATTGCGAGCACAACCACGGCGACACCGGCGGCGCTACGCCGGAATGCACGGCTTGCCTCAATGTGGTCGCTGCGACTGCGTCGCCGGCCAAGCTGAGTGCGTCGCTGGATCATTGCATCTCGAGCGAAGCGGTCGCGTATGTCGATCGCGTCGTTGGTCTGCTTCACTCCGAAAGTCATCCCGTTCGCGGCCCACCCGCTGCCTGAGCACCCGTTCGATCTCCCTCGGTGATTGCAGCGCTGATTTTTCGGCGCGTGCGCCTGTGTGATCGTTTTTCGAGCTTAAGGCCGGGAGAATTGCCATGCGTCGTCGCGCCGCTGCGCGTCGTGCGTTCACGCTGATTGAGCTGCTGGTCGTCGTTGCGATCATTGCGATCCTGATTTCGATCCTGCTGCCGAGCCTTTCCCAGGCTCGCGAGCAGGCCAAGGCGGTCGTCTGTGCGAGCAATCAGCGTTCGCTTATGACTGCCGTGCTGATGTATACCGATCGCCACAACGGCCACTTTCCGACGGTCGGCTATCACCACAGCGGTACCGCCGCGAACGAGCGGGAGCTCTCGTGGGTGCTGCAGATGGTGCAGGAGGCCGGTCGCGATCGAAAGATTGCGCGGTGTCCGTCGGACCGCTCGACGCTCTGGCCGCCGGACAGCGACCGGGCGCTGGAGGAGATGGGGCAACTGCCTCCGCCTGCGCCGGGAGAGGTGGTCCGCCAGACCAGCTACGCCAGCAACGGCTACACGGTCTTTCCGATCATCAGCGAGACGTTCATCTATGACCGTCTCTCGACCATCCGCTGGCCGGCGACGACCGCCTATTTTGTCGAGCTGGCCGATGGGCGTCCCTTCCAGGGGCTGAGCGCGCAGGCCAACGCCGACCGGCGGCTGAACGCCGGCGCGGATCACGTTCACGCCGAGCGCTGGCACATTCCGGCGAATCCGCGGCTGAAAGCGGCGGAGGAGATCGAGCCGGATCAACATCGCAACGGTTCCAACTACGGGTTTCTGGACGGTCACGTGGAGCGGCTGAAGTTTGAGCAGACGATGCTCAAGGCGGCCGACTATCGCGTGTTTCAACCGACGTTTTTGTTTAACAAATTTGATCCTGCGATCGCGCGCTGAATCAGGATGAACGGGCGAATCGAAGGATTTCGCCTGTTTGGAGTCGACGCGCTGTGTATGCGTCGGATTCCGCAGCGCCGCTTCGCGATTTACCACCGAAACAAGTGCGTGTGTGGCACTTGCTGTGTTCTCTGGAGGAACTGAAGATGAAGAAGTATCTGCGCAACAGTGTCGTTTTCGCGGTCGCTCTGGCCGCAGTCGCCGCCCCCGTCCTGGCCGATAAGGGCGACGAGTTGGATGTGGAAGTCGGAATCTTGACCTCGACACTCGCGTTTACGCCGTTCAACTTCGGCGTGCAGGCGCTCGAGCCGTTCAACAACTCTCCGGTTCCGTTTCTGCCGGATAGCGGTTGGGCGGGCGATGACCCGGGTTGGCTGAGCATCGGCAACCCCAAGCTGGGCGAAGGCGGCCTGCTTTCGCCGATCGGCGCGGGCGCCCTGATCGGCATCGAGGTGCTGTCGCTGTCGGGCGCGCTGCGCGCGTTTGACCCGGCGGGCGGCGGCGAGATCACGGTGGGTCAGACCTGGCTCTTCGACGGCGGCAACGTTTTCGACGCCCACCCGATCTGGGTGATCGACGCCACCAGTCCGAGCTTTGATCCGAACCAGACCGTCTGGACCGGCACGTTTCGGCTGATTGATCAGGGCACGACGAACTACGGGCCGTCGGCGGTGCACTCGTTTGAGTTCACCGTGCCGGAGCCGACGTCGCTGTCGCTGCTGGCTCTTGCGGGGCTGGCGCTGATTCGTCGGCGCTAATTCTTCGCGCAATCAGGCACACCCCGAACGGTTCACCGTTCGGGAGCCTGCTCCGACCGTGTGTGTGTGGGAGGGAAGAAGCCGAGCGGGTTCGTCGCGAGTGATCCTCGCGGCGGCCCGCCTCGTGTGCCGCCGACTCTCGAACGCGTGGAAGAAGCCGCGCCGGGAATCGACGAAATAACGATACGTCTTTCGATATGTGGAGACAACCGAACATGACCCGTGAAACAACGCGAATGGCCGCCTTTTTAGCGCTGACGCTCGCCGCCGCCGCTCCGGTTGCGCTGGGCCAGCACGCCGGCGACATCTGGGTCGCCCGCAGCGGCTCCGGGCAGCTCGACCGGGCCGGCTTCGACGTCGATGTGAATCTCAAGCTGCTCAGCCCCGGCGACGGCGGTTGGAGCGACAGCAACCCCGGCTTTGACCGACTGCTCACGCCTCAACCCCAGAACGACCTCTTCTCGCTGGAGAGCGGCTGCCGCATCTTTCTGGAGGCGGTTGAGTTGGACCCGGGATTGATCATCGTCCAGATCGGCACCTTTCAGGTGATGGACGGTCCGGGTGACCGGCTCTCGTTGCGACCGCTCGGACCGAGCCTGCACGAGCATCTGCTTTTCCTGATCGACTCGACGTCGCCGAATTACAACGCCAACTGGGGTGTGTGGCACGCCACCGTGCGGCTGGTTGATACCGGTACGACGGGCTACGCGCCCTCCGAAGAGTTCACGCTCAAGTTCATCAACCGTCCGATGGCGCGCGGCGACATGAATTGCGACGGTTTTGTGACGGTGAGCGACATCGGCGGATTTGTGCAGGCGCTGCTCTCGCCCGTCGACTATGCGACCAACTTCCCGGCGTGCGACTACATCCTCGGCGACGTGAACGAGGATACGTTCGTCACGGTCAGCGACATCGGCGCGTTCGTAACGCTCCTGACGAATTGAGAGCGGGCGATTTCCGGCGGACCGGCGCCGTCCCGCGTGGGGCCAGGCCGGATGTCGGTGGTATCATGTTGACCACTCGCACGGCGGCGGTTCCGCCGTGCGCCCTTCATCGTGGTCACATGATCCGCCTGCGTCCGCTGCTTCAGCGTTATCGATCGCTCTCGCGCGAGGAACTTGCGCAAGCGATCGAGGTGCGCCTGTTTGAACAGCCGCGCTGCGCAGCGAGCCGTTACCTGGCGGGCTGCCTGGCGTTTGACGACGGTCGGCGTGCGATTGCGGTGCGGCATTGGATGATTGCGCAACACGCCGAGCCGCAGTTTCAATCGGCGGCG
This sequence comes from Phycisphaerae bacterium, assembly GCA_022842805.1. GTDB lineage: Bacteria > Planctomycetota > Phycisphaerae > UBA1845 > Fen-1342 > JALHOX01. The sequence continues at coordinate 5,723 of JALHOX010000273.1, forward strand.
CTGCTGGTGTTCACGGGGTTGAACGCGATCGCGCGGCCGGCTGACTCGGTCTGGAGCCTGCTGCGGTCCACCTATGCCGAATTCCGCGAGCCGACGTTTGGCGAGCGGCCCAAAGAGCAATTGCTGTTTGCCGCGTTTGAGGAGCCGCCGCCGCCCGCGGTTTCGAGTGATCCGCAAACGGCGCACTTCTGGCGCTTGCCGCTGCATTCGCTTCGTGCGGAGCTGCGGCAACTGGCGGTCGCCGCGGCGCCGCTGCCCGCGGGCTTGCTGGGCGCTACGGCGCTCTGAATTCTGATCGGGGCTGAGCCTTCCGCGCGAGAAGGCGATGATTGCAATTCCGGCGATGCGGCCCATCATCCTGCCCGACATTTCCACCGGGGAGCTTTTTGGACGCCTGTCTGCGGGGCCCCGATGGTCCGTCGATGCGAGCCTCGCCGGCCGCGCAGCACTCGGTGGTCGACGATTTCGCCTTACGCCGGCTGCGGCACTTCGATGCGCGACGCGATCGAGGCGACTGCTGCGAGCGAGGTGCGAACTTTGGGAAGCGCGCCGTCGAGGGCAACTTGTT
>JALHOX010000274.1 GCA_022842805.1 Phycisphaerae bacterium
CAGCGAGTTGGGCAGGTTCTCATCCGACACGCCGAAGTAGAGTCCGTTCGACGTGGCGCCATTCTGATCCTGCAACCCGCCGGTCACGTCGAAATCGAAGTCCCAGGCCCATTCGCCGGCGTTTTCGCCGTCGTTGTCGTCGCAGTCGTTCAGGACTTGGGCGTCGATGTACTCGACGACAACCAGCCGGTCTCGCCGCAGCGGATTGGTCCGTGCCGAATTTCCGCTCTCATCGACCTCGATCTGGGTCACTTCGAGGCTGTCCGAACGGCTGTCGCCGTCGGTATCGGCGCTGCGCGGGTTGGTGGTGTCGTCGGTGTCCGAGGGCGAATCGGGCGCGAAGCCGTCGGCGCCGAAGTACTCGGCCCGATCGTTGAGCGTGTCGTTGTCGGAGTCGGCGCGATAGGCCAGCGAGCGAACCACGACCGGCTGCGGAGTGCTGACCAGCCGCACGATGAAGTCGGTGTCGAGCTCGAGGCCGTCCTTCAGGCCGTCGCCGTCGGAGTCGTCAGAGTTCACGTTGGTCCGCAGGCGATCGGCCGGGATCGGGTTTGGATTCGCGTACGAGCAATTCTGCACGGCGTTGCAGAGGGCCACGGCGCGCTCGATGGCGAAGCGGTCGTAGTAGCGGTCCGTGTCGTCGGGGTCGAATTCGATGCCGTCGCGCTTGCCGTCGCGGTCGGTGTCGCGATTGGTCGGGTCGGAGGCGATGGCGCGCTCATAGAGATCGGGCAGGCCGTCGAGATCGGTGTCGGCACGGTCCGGATCGGAATAGGCGCGGTAGGACTGCGTGACGCCATTGATCCGCACGCTCACGATCCAGCCGAATTCCTCTTCGGCATCGAAGAGTCCGTCGGCATCGCGATCGGTGACGCCGCCTGCGTCGCGACGATTGGGGTTGGTGCCGAGCGTCAGTTCGCGGCCGTCGCTCAGGCCGTCGAAGTCGGTGTCCTGATTGACGGGGTCGGTGGCGAAGAGCGTCGTGTGCAGCGCGCGGACGTATTCATCGCCCGCCGGCAGGCTGTCGATGCGGCCATTGGGGCCGCCGCTGATCAGCACCGTGCCCGGCTCGATGTCTCCGCCGGCGGCAGTGATTTCGAGCGCGTCGTCGGTCCCTGTCGTCACGGTCGTGCTGCGGACTCCGTCGTGGCCTTCGACCAGACGCTCGATGATGCCCGCGACGTCGTCGCCGGCGGGGGTGGTGTCGATGCGGCCGTTCGGGCCCGGGCCGATGATGACGCGGTGCTTTACTCCCGCCGTGCCGACGGGGATCAGCTGCTGATCGTCTCCGCTCGCCGTCGTATTCACCTGGCCGTTTCCACCGTCGACCACTGCCGCGTCGCTATAGGGCAGCACGCGGAGGATGTTGTTGTTGGCGCTGTCGTCGTCGCCGTCGAAGAGCTCGATGTCGTAGTCGCCGAGCAATTCGACCCGGTCGGTCAGCGCGTCGAATTCGGAATCGGCGGCGTTGGGGTCGGTCTTGGCGGCGAACTCGGTGTCGTCGAGCAGGCTGTCGCCGTCGCTGTCGTCGAGGCCGGGATTGGGGAAGACCTTGCGCGGCTCGCCGGGGATCGGCGTCACCGTCCAGCCGGTGCGGACCTCAAAGAAATCGGTGAGTTCGTCGCCATCGGTCTGCGCGTTGAGGTCGCTGCTGCCGTAATAGGCTTCTTCGCGGAAGAAGAGGCCGTCTTCGTCGATGTCCTGGGTGAAGACCAGCAGGTAGTCGTCGCGGGCGGTCAGTTGCAGCGTGCTGAAATCCTGGTTGACGGCCTGCTGATCGCGATTGGTGATAATCGCCCAGAAGCGTTTTTCGGCGGGAATGCCGACGAAATCGTTCTGCACGCCGCGAATGCGCGTCAGCACCTCGACCGGCGGCGTGTTCGGCTCGTCCGGGTCGGCCTCCGTCGTCCGGACGCCGTAGGTCGAGCGGATGATCGGATCGGTGGGGTCGGCGTCGGGCACGTCGCCCAGCGGCGCGTCGCTCTTGTTGATGCCGATGATTTCGAGGGCGCGCTGCATGGTGATCGGCAGCACGCGGCCCGAGGCGTCGAAGCTGTTGTTGATCGCGACGCGATACTTCTCGACGGTGCCGTCGCCGAAGTCGATCGTGATGCCCGCGGTGCGGTCGGTCGTCTCCTGCGATGAGAAGACGAAATTGCGGCCGAACTCGTCGAGCACGTCGAAGTTGACGACCTTGAGCACCAAGCCGGTCGGCGCGCGCATCAACTCATCGACGCGGTTGGCGAAGATCTCGGCGTTTTCAAAGACGAACGGGCCGCGGGCGGCGTCGAAGGGTCCGAGGTTGAAGGAGGGCTGATTGGTCGGGTCGGACGCGCCCGAGAGCCGCAAGGCCGCGACCGGCACGAAGCGGTTGGCGTTGCGCCGATCCTGCTGCTGCAGCGAGACTTCGAGATTGGTGATGGTGAACGCGATGTCGCCGGCGTTGCGGATGCTGACGTTGGCCGAGACGCGGGCGCCTTCGATCGAGCGCGTCACCGAGCGATTCTGGCTCTGCGAGAAGGCGGACGTCAGCGAGCGCGAGACCTCTTCGGTGGAGGACTGGGCCGACTCTGAGTCGACGGTCGAGGAATAGCCGTCGGTGAAGTTCTGACCGAATTCGGCTTCGGCCGTGATCTTGCCGCCAAAGCCGTCGGTGACGCCGTAGCTCACTTCGCCGCCGATCGACTGGCCGAACTCGAGCACCGATTCATTGCTGGTGGTGTCGCTGGTGCCGAAGCGCGTCTCAGCGGACTGGCTGAGCGTGCTCGCCTGCGTATCTTCGATCGTCGTCGTGACGCCCTCTTCGTCGGTGAACGAATAGGCCACGTCGACTTCGAGGAAGAGGTTTTCGGCCAGAATCTGGGGGCGGGGCAGGTCGGCGATGAGCGGGTTGCGATTGCGCTCGATCAGCTCGACGTTGTCGTCGAGCTGGTCGCCGTCGGTGTCGGCCAGGGTCGGCGCCAGCGCCAGATCGAGCTCGAGCTTGTCGTTGAGCGTGTCGCCGTCGGTGTCCTGGTTTGTGGCATCGGTGAACCAGTTATTCCACTCGTCGGCGTCGGTGACTTCGTCGCTGTCGGTGTCGGCGGAGCGCGGGTCGGCGCCGATGTTCTTTTCGAGCGAGTCGCCCAGGCCGTCGTTGTCGCTGTCGCAATCGAACGGGTCGCTGGTGACGTCGCGATCGACCTGACGCCCGTTGACGAGCGTGACCGTCACGACCCAGCCGCGCTGCTCGGCGGCGTCGGACAATCCGTCGCAGTCGCTATCGGGGGCGAGCCGCGTGTTGGGAACTGTGCCCGTGCCGAGCTGGCCCGGTTGCGGACAATCAGGGCTGAAAGGGGCGCAACTGAGCGGCTCAATCGCAAAGCACCGGCCCTCCTCGTCCGGCGTGCCGCCGCTGCAACTGCCGTCGGGCGCGCCGCTGAAGGGCGTGCCGGCGAAGCGCGTGCGCGTCGGGGTGACGAGCAACTCCGGAGCGGCGATGACGTTGCCCCCTGTGTCGCGGACATTGGTGACGACGAGTTCATAGGTCAGCTCGCTCTGCGACCGGGTGCGCAGGATCACGGCCGTGCCGTCGCCGATTCTGGTCGCCGAGACGACGCCCAGCGCGCCGGCTTCGGGCGTGACGTTGACCTGGATAATGCTGTAATTGGCCGGATTCTCGACGCTCGCGTCCATCGGCTTGCTGAAGGTGACCGTGACGGCGGTGTTGCTGGTCGAGACGGCGCTGACCAGCCGCGGCGCGTCGGCGACCGGTGCGTTGGCGGCGGGCCCGGCATTGGGGCGGGCCGCCGGAGAGGAACCAGTGGTCGGCTCGGGTGAGGGGGCCGACGAGTTCGGGCAGCCGCCCGCCAAGAGCGCCACCGCGGCGCTCAGGGCTGCCGGGGCCAAAAGCCGGCGAAATGAACTTGCGAGCGAAAACATGGGCATACTCCTGAATGGTGTTGCGTGGGTCGGTCGCAGGTTCGCACCCGGGGAAAGCGAGCGTGAACCAGCCTGTCGGGCACAGAACGCAGGGTCTGGCGCGCTTGCGCAGAAAAATGGGAAGCGGGCTGAAAAAATATGGGTTGGCGCGATTTATCCTGATGTCCCACAAGGGGTTGCGTTCTTCCCGCTGGAATCGGTACGTTGCTGGATGAGGGCTTCGGGCCAGAGAGCGGGTGCTACGCCGCGTGTGCCCGGCCCGACGCCCCTCAGAAAAGATCCGGCCCTTTGGCTATGTCGATAGACGGAGGCGAACTTACGCGTGTCCGCGCCCCGACCGAATAACGAAGCTCAGTCCCCGGGCGAGAGCGTCACGCTGTTGCTGGACCGGATGCGGCAAGGCGATCGCAGCGCGTTTGATCGTCTGTTCGAGATGGTCTATTCCGAGTTGCGGGCGTTGGCCGCTCACATGCTGCAATCGCCGGCCCACACGCTGCAGCCGACGGCGCTGGTGCACGAGGCGTTTGTGCGGCTGGCACAGCACGATGGGGGATGGAACGATCGGCGGCATTTTTTCAACATGGCGGCGATGGCGATGCGGCAATTGCTGATTGACCACGCCCGCCGACAGAAGGCGCGCAAGCGCGATGCGCCGCGGGCGCAACTGACGATGGCCGAGGCGTCCGATGACTCTGCGGCGCAATTCGACCTGGTCGATTTTGCGGATGCGCTGATGCGACTGGAGGCGCATGACGATCGGCAGGCGCGGGTGGTCGAGCTGCGCTTCATGCTCGGGCTGAGCGTGGAGCAGACGGCCGAGGCGCTGGGGCTTTCGCCGCGGACGGTCAATGTTGATTGGCAATTGGCGCGGGCCTGGCTGCGGCGCGCTCTGGCCGGTGCGGATGCATCATGAGCGCTGTCGATCCGCGGCGCGTCCGCGAAGCCTTTGAAGCGGCGATGGACCTTTCGGGCGTTCGCCGGTCGGCGATGCTCGATGAGCGCTGCGCGGGCGATGCAGCGCTGCGGCGCGAAGTCGAATCTCTGCTGCAACATCACGATGCGACGCACGGCGCGCTGGCCGATGGCCAGATCGGCCTGGGCCTGCGGCTCGCCGCCGATGCGCCGCCGCCGGCCGCTGCCGCGTCGACGCGCGTTCCACAGCGAATCGGCGAATATCGGGTGTTGAGGCTGTTGGGGGCGGGCGGCATGGGCGTGGTCTATCTCGCCGAGCAGGACGAGCCGCGGCGGACCGTCGCGGTGAAGCTGATGCGGGGCGACATCCTTAGCCCCGATTTGCTCAAGCGATTCAAACGCGAAGCGCAGGTGCTGGGCCGCCTGCAACATCCGGGGATCGCGCACATCTACGACGCCGGCGTGGCAATGCTCGACGGGCTGGAGCGGGCCTACTTCGCGATGGAGTACATCGACGGCGTGCCGCTGACCGAATACGCCCGTCGCGAAAACCTCGACAAGAAGCGGCGACTGGAGCTGATTGCGAAAGTCTGCGACGCCGTTCAACACGCCCACGAGCGCGGCGTCGTGCATCGCGATCTGAAGCCGGGCAACATCCTGGTCGACGCGGACGGGCGCGTGCGTGTGCTCGACTTCGGCGTGGCGCTTGCGAGCGGTGCGAATCTGCAGACCATGACGCTGCAGACGGAGCCGGGGCAGCTCATCGGCACGCTGCAGTACATGAGTCCGGAGCAGATCGGCGGCGAGACAGGGCGTATCGACGCCCGCAGCGACGTGTACGCCATCGGCGTGATCGCCTTTGAATTACTCACGGGCGAGCCGCCGTACCGCGTGCGGGAGCTGAGCATTGCTGAGGTCGCCCGCACGATTCAGGAAGTGGAGCCGACGCGCATCGGATCGCTCGACACGCGGCTGCGCGGCGACATCGAGGTGATGCTGGCGAAGGCGCTCGAGAAAGACCGCAATCGGCGCTACGGATCGGCGGCCGAATTCGCGGCTGATATCCGGCGGCATCTGGGGGATCAGCCCATCGTCGCGCGGCCCGCGACGACGCTCTATTGGATGCAGAAATTCGCCCGTCGCAATAAGGCGCTGGTCGGCGGAGTGATCGGGGTTTTTGTGGCGCTCGTCGCGGGGCTGATCGGCACGACGCTCATGTATGTCGAAGCGGATCGGGCGCGGCGGCTGGCCGAGAACGAGCGTGAGATCGCGCGGCAGGAATCGGCCATCGCCCGCGCGACGAATCAATTTTTGGTCGACGACCTGCTCGCCTCGCCGAATCCCTGGACCACCGGCGGGCGCGAAATGACCGTTGCTTCGGTGCTTGATCGCGCGGCCGGAGGCGTTGCCGCACGATTCGCCGGTGCGCCCGAGGTGGAGGCGG